>CACWIL010000113.1 GCA_902760905.1 uncultured bacterium | reverse complement strand
TGTCACAGGAAACATAAAACATTTTCCTGTCAAGCCTTTTATCGTAACACCCAGACAGCTTTTGGATATCATTTTATCAGATTCGGAAGAATGAAGAGCTTTTTGGCGGATAAATTCGATTACTATAGCATAATCTGTTTGACTTAAACGCCGGCGCTTGATATAATAAGAGGTAGAAGAAGGTGCGGACGATGGCTTTGGTCAAGGTAAATCAGTTTTTGTAACTATTCAGAGCCCCCGTCAAATTCACAAAAACCTATACTATTACACAAACTAACGAATAATATATTGCACTCGATTAGCTTTGATTGTTGAATTGTTGCTAATCTATAAAAGAAATCATGCTTATTTAAATAGGGTACTGAATAGATACAAAAATCTTATAAAAATATCGTTGACACAATCGACGGATTGATTTCTAAATACAAATCAAGAATTACCGCAATAGAAAAAGAAGCGGAAGCAAAAAAAGAGGCTTCCTATAGCACCGAGAATAACAACACAAGCGCTGATAATTCGGACAATCAATCATACGAAAGCAATAATTATTCGGGAAACAACTCTGATTCTTACGATTATAGTTCCGGCGATTCCGGCTCTAACAACAGCGGTTCAGGAAGTTCTGATAATTCCGGTTCTTCCGGTAATTCCAACTCTAATTCTGGAAACTCTGGTTCTGGATCTGGCGGAGGCTACACTAGCTGGTGGAAAGATGAAGATGGAAATACCAGTTATTTTAATGATAATACTGGACTTATACAGACGGAGAAACCGGAAAAACCAGTTATTTTAATGATTATACCGGAGAAGCTTGGGATGACAATGGAAAAAGATGGAATTTCCATGACGCTCAACTTGACTAAATAAGGAGTAAAAATATATGATGTTAAGAAAACCTATTGCAGTTATTATCATTTCTATAATTATTTTATCAATACTTTCAGCCTGCGGCAAAACAGATTCTGAGCCGACAAATGCAAGCGAAAACTCTACGATTGCAACAGAAATAACGACACAAATTGAAACACAAGAGCCAACAACAGAAGCAACACAAGAACTTACTACAATAGAGCCAACGCAAGCTCCTACAGATGAAGAAAAAGCATTTGATTTAACACAATCCTATACAACAAAATATAGGGATGCAAACAGTGTCGAGTATCCTAAATTCACCTTTGACTATCCCGATAATTGGACGGTAACGCAAGAGGATGTTACTTCCGACAGAGAGATTGTAACGCTTACCAACAGCGAGGGCGCAGAGGTCAAATTTTCGACATATTTCTACGGTAAAGACTTCAATTTCAGTTATGGAGCTTCTGTTTTCGGCAGAGTTGAAGTGACGGAAGCTGACGGCTCACAGTTCGTTCCGTCAACCGTACAGGGTACAGATCATTCAGATCTCGGCGAATTTATGGTTGCAAAGCTACATCAAACAGGCGTAATGTATATCACTAACGGCGATTCCGATTACAGAGATATTGACGGCGAAACGGAGTATGCTGTCATTCCAAAATCCGAGGTCGGAACAAAGACGGAGCTTTCGGGACATTATGAGGGCGAATTTGCTTTCTGGTATAACGCCTTTGTATCGTTCATCGGCAAAGATACCGACGGTGATTTTACGGAACAAGAACAGCAGGAAGTCATTTCGATTCTGAACAGCTTTAGATTAGCATAACAACAGCATAGGCACAGTTAAAGCCGACAGTACATCAAAAGAGGTGTACCGTCGGCTTTCATTATGTAACAGGGTGGGATGGTGGGAATACAGATTAAGGGAGCTTTCGCTCCCCTAACCTTATATAACAGCTTTCAGCTTCTTTTCTTCCTCTTGCTTTTGGTCGTAACGCTTTGAGCCGAACATATCACGGATTTCATCAAGTGTAAAATCAACGTGGCTTTTCTTTCTGTACGGCTCGGCGTGATAATACCAAGCCTGTTTTTTGTGCGCCCACTTGAATTTTAATTGTTTCAGTGTTTCCCTGTGGGGCTTTGGGTAATGTTAATGTGCTCAACAGACTGGCAGAGAAAAACACTTTACCGCCTTTTTATGACGGAAAAGTGTCGCAGGATAGACCGTATCGCAGAGAGGTTGCAAACGGTGTTTTGCAGTATGTTGAGAAAATAGTTGAAAACAGAAGTTAATATTTTTAAAAATATATTATTTAAGCGGAAAAAGTCGAGTAAAGATTTGATAGAATAAAGGTATTGATTGATTAAGTAGTCGGTTTTAAATGTATTTTGCCTTTAAAAATTAATTGAGGAGAAATAAAAATGGGATATGACAGAATTGAAACATTCGTTAAAAACGAAGAAAAACCATATGAATACTGTTTGGATTTTGAATACGGTAATTCAGCCTATGAAGCACTTAATCCGATAGAAAGGTATCTTGCCTATAAATCAACAGGAGTAAAGGTGGACAAAGATAAACAAAACCTTAGTAATGCCGAAAAGTTTTGTCTGCATAGCCTGAACACATACGGTGATATTCCCGATTGTGATGGCTCTGACGGAAAAAATGTGCTTACACTTGATGTTTATAAAAAACTCTGGAATTGGGAAAAGGAATATTATTCCTCAGGTGTAATTTCAACTCCGAATTTTCAGGGCGAGTTTGGCGGAGATACGATGAATTCAATGCAGACGACTTTTAATGCATTAATGGGTTATGCTCTGAGCAAATCTGAAAACAGTAATTTAAGGCAGTATCAAAAGAATAATTACAGCTTTATGGACTGCTTACAGATATATTGTAATTATCCAAAAGAACTTCTTTTTGAACTTCAAAAAGAGCCTGACTTTATTCGATTTGCTGATTTATATCATACAATAGGAAATATGGTGCTTGTTCCTCGTCGTTTTAACAGTGGTCGATACGGAAAAACTTTTGATTTTTGGGATTCTTCTTTAGTATGGCTCAAAAATGACGGCTTTTCGTACGGTAATCAGCTTTTGTTTGATAAGCGTAATTTCACTAAATATATAAATTATTTCTATTTATGGGATTATGTAGAAAGTGTAAATGGAGAATATAGGGTCAAGCCTTTGTTTAATTCTCACAGTAATATTGAGAACGGTAATGTCAATAATTCCTTGCCTTGGACAAATATCAGTAATGAACAGGATTTAAAGCAGTTTTTAAAAAATGCCTGTGAAAACATAAGTAAGCGTGGTTCCTTTATGTCAATTCTTATGAGGCTTAGAAGCGCTGATAATCCAAAGCTAAAAGAAATATCCGATGAATATTTCAATATTATTCAAGGTGACTTCCTTAATAACGTGCATATGGATGGCTATAATGATGCAGTGACAATACTTTTGAGATTGTTGGAAAACTTTGATGATAAAAACGACAAAGATTATAAGCTTTTGTCTGATGGGGTTATGTCATTATATAAATTAAACGTGAATTCTGACAGAGAAAGTATAAGCAAATCAGCTGTGCATAATTTCAATCAAAAAGAAAAAGCTCAGAATAAAAAGAATAATGATAAAACGAAGAAAAAAGATTCAGTATTTCATAATATAAAGCATAGGATTAAATTGCGAATAGAGAAATTTAAAACTGCTCCTTTAGAATCAATATGTAATATTTTGTTTTTATCTGTATTAGCTTTTAGCGTGGGTTATGGAGTATTTTTGTATATTAGATATTTAGTATCAGGCGGGTACGATAGTATTACCGGTGCTGAATATTTGCCGATTAAATTCTACGGTGGAAATATATTGAATATATTGTTCATAATTGATTTAATTGGATTTTTATTATTGTGCGTATCTTTTGCAATACGAGAAAAGAAAGCAAAAAAAGTTATAATGATTATTGCTTTGACTTGTATTGCTGTTTTATGTGTTTTGTGTTCATTAATTCCAATTGGAGCAGCAAGTTTGGAGTATAACAGAGCATTTATGCAATGGTTTAATGGAGATACTGTCAATAACGGATATATGATAAATAATCTTATAGAGGCTTTTTCTAAGATACTTTTGATAGGTGTATCGGTAATAGCTATATTGCCGCTTATTTTAATGTTGTTTATCAAACATTATAGACACTATCTAAAAGTATTTGGTTTATCACTGCTTTCTTTTTTTATAATTGTTCCGTTAATACTAAATATAATGCAGATTAAATGGGTGGCTGTAATACTTGTTATTGCACTCGTAATTGCTGTAATAGCATATGTTTTTTCAAAGATTCATACAATAATAAAATACAGATGTCCTGCTTGTAAAAAGATTGACGCATTGATGATTACCAGAAAGCTTATAAACGAAGAAGACATATCTATAAAAGTTCAACTTGAGAATAGAAATAATTCCGGAGAAATAGTAGGGCATTCTGAACAGTATATTCCCGGTGTAAGAAAAACTTATGAAATAACATATGAGTGTAAATTTTGCGGTTATATAAATAAGGAATTAGAAAAAGAAGATTGTAAGAAGATATAAAATTATTTGGGGACGATGAAATGAAAAAGAAATGCATCATAATTATCGCAGTTGTCTGCGTAGCGGTTGTTGCTGTTGCGGGAACAGTTTTCGGTGTAAGAGCCTACAATGATTACACTTTACAGCAACAGACAGAGAGTACACAGAGGTCGATGGAAATGTTGCATATGCTGTACTTCCCGTTAGTGAAGAGGGTATAAGAGAGGGTGTAAGAAGAGCAATAAGCGGTGAATATACCTTCTGGTATTCAAGTACAATTTCATTTACTGCTTCTACCTCAGAAGAACTTACACCGCAGGAAGAAAAGGAAGTTATTGCGATACTCAACAGTTTCAGAATAGCATAATTATATAAGAACATGATACGAGGGTTACATGTTATTTGCAGTTACCATTCATATGAAGATGCCCCTTGCCCAATACACTCTCTGGACATTATTGGTGTCAGAAGTTTAAGTCTGCGATTAGCCTCAAATAATAACCATTCTGATGATTTTAAAAAGCAGCTCAGAAGTGATATAGCCAAAATAGTGCGTAGCTATGAAAAAAGCAAAAACAATGTGAACATTGCGGTGCTAAAGGAGAACTTAGAAAGGATTTACTGCGGGCAAAAACCTTATGTGATAACTGTTATGAAAAGTCTAATAAAAAGGTACTCACCTAACAGATAACCTGTACAAAAGACAAGATAATTAAAAACAGGTGAAAGCTATGTTAATTTACGAAGAAAACCGCCGTAATATTAATTAGATGTAAATTGGCAAAACTACCTTTTGTTCTATTTATGAGTGTAAAAAGGCCATTCTAAAAGTTGAATTGCAGGATTATTAATGAATGTGAAATATATAGTATATTCAGCAGGACACATTTATAAATCAAAATATGCTACGCTGTAAACAAAGAAAAGGCTTTGGAAAATTAATTTTTCTCAAAGCCTAAATTTATTGGGTTATTTGATATTCTTGACGATATAATGATGCTAACATGATAATACAGCAGTAGATATGATGATTTTTGATGCTATTTTGATGATGTAGCAGACGGAAACGTTGGAATTATTAGCGCCGATTGAACATTTTGATGTCTGAAATGAGCTTCAAAAGCGGAAAATCAGACCGTGCTCCGTAATAA
>CACWIL010000112.1 GCA_902760905.1 uncultured bacterium | reverse complement strand
TGAGGAACTGATGTGTTTAAGATATAGCTGTAGTCCATTCTTTATTCTTCATGCACCCAGTATTCGTGACAGTCCAGAGTGCGGTCGATAAGGAAGTTGTCATATAATTCTCGACGCAAAAGAGAATGATCTCCAAAGGAATGCCAGCGTTTTAGAATCATATTTACTTCAAGTTCAGAATATCTCTTTCCCTTTTCAAACTTGGTTATAAGATATTCCAGCACAGCCCGCTTCTCTTCTTTCTTCTTAGGCCAGCGTATAATTATCCCGTCTGCATTTTTGATTGATTTTAAAATCTCTTCACTTTCTTCAATAGTCATAAGAAGATTGTAATAGACAGATGGATATGCGACAAGTATTTTAATCCTTCTGATTGAGTAATATCTTTTCCTGTAAATAATTTATAAGCGAAGAGTAATATGAAAATGATAAAATCGAACAAATATCCCATCGGGTATATAGAGGCAGGATAATCAATTTATGAGTCTTTTCCATCTGCTTCAAAATCTTATCAAAGATATTTTCTTTCTTAATCAAATTCAACAGTTCATAATCAAAAGCTCTGTTATGAAATCTGGATAAAGTAACATTCAAATTATTATTTATCCAATCTGTATACGGATAATTGTCATCAGAAAGTTCGGTATATTTTTCTTCAAAATAAAAATACAAAGATTTTATGGAATTAAATTTTTCATTCAACAAATGATGATTATTATTTTCCGTAAAGACTATATCTCTTAATGATGGATGATTTAGTAATACATGATGAATATAATATAAAACATCTTTGTATTGAGGTTTCCAGTTTTGAGGATCACATCTTATAAATGCATTTCGCAGTCTTACTTCCAAAAGTTTCACCGGATTGTTTATATCGTTTGGATTACCTGACGCCTCCAATTCCATAATTGCATCCATGAAAAAGCCGAGCCTTTGACTCGTCAATTCTGCTGTATCAAAAAGAATTCCTGTTCCACCCGCATAAGTAAAACTGTTCACCAGTTCCTCTTTATCATCAATTAAAATACTCAGAGGATTTGCACGAGCAAGTTTATATTCTTTCTTTTTCACAATATCTATGTTTGATCTGGAGATTCCAAGATTCTTTTCACACCACTCTATTTTTCCTTCTTTTCCCGAGTCTGAATGAATTGCACTTAAGATCTTAATTTTCCAACCTACACTATTTGCAAACACTTCAAGCTTTTTATATAACTCTTTTGAGCCTGGCATCCATTCCATCTCTGTCCAGAATTCTTTTCCGAGAGAATCTACTTTATCCCAATTTACTTTTCCATTGGTCTTAAAGCATTTTTTCTCTGTGCATTGCTTCACAAAATTTACGAGAACTCCATCCAAATCAAAATATATTGTCATCTGTCCCTCCAGGACTTTTTATCCACCAATTCTAAACTCCTCCGGAATATCATGCTTGGCATTATTTTGCCGCATCTCAACTACAATAATTTTATCGATAGGTGTATGCAAAAAATGCGAAAGCTTTACTAAATTATCCAGGGCTGGCAAGGAGTTTCCCTCTTTCCAGTTGTATATAGCTTGCGGACTATCAAAGCCAAAAAGATTTTGTAAATCACAAACAGTTAAATTACTTGAGTTAATAAGAGCTGAAATATTCTGGGCTGTTTTTTCTGGAGAAATAATTGGATTAAAAAATGTTCGAGAGTTTATTGGTTGGTTCATACAATACTCCTGAGGTTTTGTTAAGACATAAAAGTCTTCGTGAGAAAAATATTCTCTGGATGAGGACACAACGTTCCTCGTAAATATGAAGCGGATTTCCACTTCTTCAAAACCTCGTATTGCCAACCACGTACTTTTATCTAAACGATAAGGCCTGAAAGCTAAATTGCTTTAGCTGACATTAACAATCTAATATATCAGATTACATTCGTCAATATTTTTTTCATTGCGTACCTTGGTAGTTATTTAGTATACCCATCGTTCACTTTTGTGTACAAAAAACATGCATTTCTGGTAGTTATATTGCGTACTTTGGTAGTCATATCCATTGCGTACCTTAGTAGTTATATAATGAAGAATTCGATAAAAATTCGTACCTTGGTAGTCATATCAGTTAAAATTCATTGGAAATTTCGTACTTTGGTAGTTATATATAGAAAATTCAGCGTACTTTGGTAGCTATATTCGCTCAAAAAGAATCGACAGAATTCGCGTACTTTAGTAGTTGTATACTTTTTTTGACAATTTTGGAGGACTACAACGTTTGAAAATGTCATTGACACAATCAAGATTGATTGCGTACCTTGGTAGTCATTTACTTTTTGATAAGCGTACTTTAGTAGTCATATGAACTGCGTACTTTGGTAGTTATTTGAGGCCCTGCTTTTTTAAGATTTCAACAGCATCTGCTTCGTATGCAATCTGGAAAGAATCTCCAAATGGAAGCTCAGCCTGCTGCTTTACAAGCTTAAGAGCTTCTGCAAATTCTTCCGGATATCGGCTCTTAAAATATTCGAGTTCTGCCTGTTCTTCATTGATTTCTTTAATCTCATCAATTTGAGCTTTATCAGTTTCTTTTGTGATTCGAACCGAAGCTGCCTTCTCAGAACAATTAAATCTGAATCCAACAACATTCTTGCCCTCTTTGATTTTTTCAAAAGAGACAGTCAGATTTGTTTTTTCATTAACTTCATCCAAAGGATTTTTTACAACCTTAGTGATGAAGTTTGTCATTCTACCTGAATATTCATTTTCACCAAGCTGGAAGGTTTTTCTCAGCTCATCAACTGTATATTCGAAATACCAGCAACCTTTTTTGTTGCCTTCTTTGCCTTTCTTGCCAATCCAGGACAATGCTATTTCATAATAGCGCATTGCATAAAAACTCTGTAAACGACCAAGCTCAATCAACTGCAATGTTGTAAAACCATGTTTATATTCAACCAGGGCCTGTCCTAAGTGATGATTGATTTCAATGTTTATTTTGTGATCAACATCAGAAAAAACAGCATGAGTAACCCAGCTGAATGTTTCAAACTTTTTACCTGTATCAATTGCAATATAAGATTTTTGAAGTTCAACAAGAGCAGATTTAATCAAATCCTTTTGTTTAGCACCAATACGTGATTTACCTAAGGCTTTTACGAAGTCAGATGTTTTAAAGGTTGTTTCATATGTTTCAATATTGAGATTAGACCACTTCATAATTTTGAGGTCTGCAATTACATATGCTAATAATTGTTTTGCCAATGGAGAGCATTTATAAAGGCCTTGAGAAATTTGATTAGGCTGTAAAAGTTCACTGTTTAACTTTTTAGAGTATTCAAGAGTACCCTGATCTGAAGTAATTATCTCATCCATTTGAAAGCCTTATTTCTATATTAGTTATATTAATATATTGGGAGGGCGTAATTCGTTATAAAATAAAGAGTTACAAGATAATAAAGCTACTAAAGTACGTAAACAGAACTACTCAAGTACGTTTTATAACTACCAATATACGCGGATATAACTACTTGCCTACGCATTCATTTATTCCGCTACTTATATCTTATACCTGGTAGTTATAAAAATCAACTACTTTCTTAAATGCCAAGTAGTTATTTTGTAATACCGCCTTTTGAGAGCTTGATGTTATTTTTCTTTACTTCACTCATCAGATATTCAACGGCAGTTTCGATTCCCTGAGTCATTGAAAGGTCATGTTCCAGGAAGAACATTTTCCATTCTTTTTTTGTTGTCTCACGAATGCTGATATTCATCAGAATCTTTTTGATTTCTTCAGCCTTTGGAGCTTCTTCAGGTTCTGGTTCGCTAACTGTTTCTACAGGGGCTGCAACGGGCTCTACAGGCTTTGCTGCGGCTTGTACTGGAATCGCAACTGGTTCTGGTGTAACAACAGTCACAGGAGCCTGCTTTTTTTCTACGGGAGCTTCTTCTTTTGCGATGTTCTGAAGAATGGCCATAGAATTACTCTGTGCAGCTTCTTCTTTTTTTGCCTTTGCAAGAATAGCCATTACAGGATTGTCATCATTGTATTTCGAAAAATCTTTAGCCATTGATTAACTCCTTAATGAAATTTGCATAGTCGATTGCTGCATTTGATTTTGGATTGTAATCAAAAATATTCTGGCGAGCGAGCTGAGATTCCTGAACAGCAATTGCATCTCTGATCTTTGTTTCAAAAACCTTGGTGTTAAACATTTCTGCAAATTTAAGGAACTGCTCATTCATGTGCTGTGCAAGACCAGCGCGGCCTTTATAGCGAACAAGTAAAACTCCGGCTATTTCAGGGTTCTCGTTTACGTCTCTGATACCCTGGATTGTTTCTGCAAGAGCTTCGGCTCCCTGCATAGAGAATGAGTCAGCCTGTACAGGAATAACAACAGATGTACTTGCTACAAGGGCATTGATTGTAAGTGGTGAAAGAGCTGGAGGAGTATCAATGATTACATAGTCATAAACATTTGAAACTTCCTTCAGAACCTTTGAAAGTTTATATACCTGATCAATTGCATTCATTTCCTGCATGATATTATTCAGTCCTTTATCTGCCTGAATAAAGTCTCCGGAAGGGGTAGTTTGAATGGCATCTTTGAGACTAATCTCATTTTTGAAAACCATCTTGATAGACGGATTTGAAGGATCTGCTCTGTAACAATAAGAGAGATTGCACTGAGGATCCAGGTCTATTGCAAGTGTTTTTTTGCCCAATAATGACAGGCCTGAAAACAGGGCGCTGGCGGTTGTTGTTTTTCCTACGCAAAGAAAAAAGAAAGAAAATATGTAATAAATATTAAAGAAATAAAGAACAAAAGATATAAAGAAATAAATAAATAAATAATGTTTATATAAAATATAAAGAAGAAATAAAGAAAAAATAAAGAAGGGTAAAACAGGCCCTAGGATTCGCGTAGACGCGTCGAAATTCAAAAATCGAGTAATTTCTCAACCGAGCCTTTTTGAGGCCGTTTTAGGGCCTTTTTTCGTATTTCTGAAATGGGCAATTTTACGTGATTTTCAGGGAGATATGACTACCAAAGTACGCTTGAAAAAAGAGTGGTAAATTTAATAATCAGGAGTTGATATAACTACCAAGGTACGCATAGAAAAATGGGTTGTCCTGGTCCCGTTTTATGTTTAAAATCAGAATGAAATTTCTCAGGAAAACGGTTCTGC
>CACWIL010000111.1 GCA_902760905.1 uncultured bacterium | reverse complement strand
CGGCTGCAGCAGTCTTAAAACCACCAGCTACAGCAACTCTCTGTATGATTCATCCAGGGGAGGAGATGGTAAAACCATCGGATTTCTTGATGCGATTTTTACCGGACTGAAATCGAAATGACATAATCCGGAATGGAGGGATAAACCGTTAAGTTAAATAACGATCATTTGTTACGGTTGAATCTTTATACTTAAAGATCTTGTAACAAGTATAAATCTAGCGCAGACACCATGAAAACAAGAACTTATAAGCAATGGTTGATAGTACGACTAAACTATATAATTGATGGTCTTGGACTTAAAAAATTAATGCAATTACAGTTCCGGCAGTCAGAAAACCTACAACTGCGCCGAGCACCTGGGCAAGCAGAGCTGACTTTGGAATGAATTTTGTAAAAATTCTTCCACCGAGGAAAACCCAACCGAAAAAATAAATCCAAATGATCGAAAGAATAACATAAACCAAATGTGTCACGGTATAAACCTCCAAATAATCAATTTGCGTTCATTAGGGTAAGATCAGTTTGATTTTCTGTTCATTATTCAAAATCCAACCGTCTCATCAATCTGATATGATGATTATACAGTCGGATATACTGAATGGATACAGTACTGTAAAGATTTTTCAATGCATAAAAAATGTAGTTTTATCAGCGAATTATTAAGCAGAAATCCTACAAATCAGCTAAAATTAAGTTAATTGACGATCTTGAAAAATATAAGAGTTGTAGATGAAACTTTCTCAAATGACTTATGCAGTAAACTCCTGTCTACTGTTTCTGTCCGGTTTAAGCAGTACTGTTTTTGCTGAAAACTGTATGCAATTAATGGAAAAACAAGATTTTAAAAATGCCGAGGAAATATGTTCCCAGTCCTGTGATGATGGAGACGGATACAGTTGCTATGCCTTAGGGAAAATATTAGCCGAGTTCGGCGAAACATCCCAGGATTATCAGGAGGCAGCCACATACTTAACAAAAGCCTGCAACTTAAATTCGGCAGACGGCTGTTCGGAACTTGGTTCTTTCTATGTTGACGGTCTCGGGGTACCGCAGGACGAACAGCAGGCTAAGACCTTATTTGACAAAGCCTGCGAACTGTCCAGTGCCGATGGCTGTCACAAACTGGGTAATGTATATCTGACCGGACAGATCGTACTGCAGAATTTTGATAAAGCCAAAAGTCTCTACGAAAAAGCCTGCAGTTTAAAATACGGCGAAAGCTGTAGCAATCTTGGGTACATGTATTTCAACGGATTCGGGATCGAAAAAAATATCAGTCGTGCCAATGAGCTATATCAGAAAGCCTGTGATCTGAATTCCAGCAGAGGTTGTTACAACCTTGGTTTTTCCTATTATTACGAAGAGCCACGAAATTTTGAACAGGCAAAAATTAATTTTGAAAAGGCCTGTACAGCCGATAGCGCTGACGGATGTCTGAATCTCGGATATATCTACATTAATGGTCATGGAGTTGCACAGAATTATGAACAGGCACGCAATTATATAACCAAAGCGTGCGAGCTGAATTCAGGCAAGGCATGTGCAGATCTCGGGTCAATCTACTCAGAGAGTGTTGGAGTCAAACAGGATCTGCAGCAGGCTATAAACTATTATCAAAAAGGATGCGAGCTCGACTCTTCAGACGGATGCATGTATACAGCTGTTCTCTACCTGCAGGGACAGGGAGTAAAGCAGGATTACAACCAGGCAAAAAAATTTTTTGAAAAATCATGCGATCTTAAAAACGGGTTATCATGCAGCAATCTGGGATTCCTATACTTTGAAGGTCTCGGGGTTGAGCAGGACCTTAAATTTGCCAGTGAATTGTTTCTAAAGGCCTGCAATCTCAATTCGGGGGACGGTTGCAGCAATCTCGGTAACTCCTTCCTGAACGGCAGCGGAGTTAAGCAGGATTATACCCAGGCTGGGATCTACTATGATAAGGCCTGCAGTCTGGATTACGGTCAGGCTTGCGGTAATCTTGGGTATATGTACTGGAAGGGTCTTGGAACACCGAAAGATCTTGGCAAGGCAAAGATGAATTACGAAAAATCATGCGATACTTTGAATAACAGCTTCGGATGCTATTTGCTAGGTGGTTTTTATCTATTGCAAACGGATAATTCTGCATCTGCTGACTTTGCAAAAAAATATTTCGAGAAAGCTTGCAAATTGGGGCATCAGGAAGGTTGTGAGGAATTAGAAAAAATTAATAATCAATAATGTCTGAAAAAGAATTGAAGTAATATGTACCACCTTCTCAACGTAAGTCGATCACGATTATATAATCAACTTTTTCGTTGAACCTAAATAAGGAATAAGAATAACATGCAATTGTATGAGATTCTGCAACACATATTAAACCATCATTCTGAAGAAGAATGGGAAAAAAATGATTTTTTCTTTATGGTTAGAATGATTGACTCTTTATATGACTATGAAGACGATCCTCCAATACTATGTGATACTATTAAGAAATACATGAATAGATTGTATAACATATTATTAAGATATGGATTAGAAGTGAAAGAATTTAAAAATTTAAATTCGTATAAAAATATCCAATGGACACAACTTACAGACGACATTGTAGAATATATGCTACCTATGATCCAAAAAGAATTTGACTCTCTATATAACAGATAGTATGGAATCGATAATAAAAAATGCAAAACCCTCTGCAACACAAGAGTTTCAAAGGGTTTTGCAAATAAAAAAATTTTTTGATGAGCGATTTTACACAATCGAGGTTATAATCTTAAAGAAGTTAGGGAAATTAAGAAATCAGACTACACTTCGATCTCTAGGATAGTGGAGAATACCTCTACCCCACGTGTCCCTTCTGAAGCATTTTGTTCGTCGGCAATTCCACGTATTTAACAACTTTCCCTTAGTCTAGCTGTGCCGAACTTCTGTCGATGAACGATCTCTTTCATCTCTGTTATAACCGTTTTCGTCAACCACTTCAGGGTTATAACCGTTTTCGTCAACCACTTCAGGAATATTGCAATCTAAACCTAAAATCGAACGTTTTCTGATGCAATCCTTTATCAGCATCTTGATAGCGATACTCGGTCTCTTAATACCTAAGTCTTTACACATTAATGCAAAAATGTTCTTGTCGTTACTGTCTAGCCTTACTTTTAAAATTGATGTAGTCATATATACTCCTTTATCTATACAATTCTTATATACAGGAATTCTTGTATTACAAATTATACTCATGTACTTAAGCGGTTTAACTTACCGTACCGTTTAATTTCACCGTCATAATATGACACATATTGCATTAGCAATTAATAATTTATAAAATATATTATATCTTAGTCAACACTTAAGACATAGTCAATTAGTAATAAGGAATTTAAATATGTATAATGTCATTAATCGGTTTGCAATCAGTAAAGAAGTAAATCATGGCCTTATGCTTATCGATATGCCAACTGGTTCAGGCAAAACTTATAATGCTGTTAAATATATTTTCGACGCTTCAATGCTTGAAGAAAACAAAGATAAAAAATTTTTGTTTATAACAACCCTCAAAAAGAACCTGCCAATCGAAGATCTCAAAAAACTTTTCGAAAATTCTGAAAAAACTAATTTATTCTACGACAAAGTGTTATTCATTAATTCCAATATTGATAGTGTCATTGAAGGATGGACGGACACGATAAAAAAGGATATTCCATTATCAATTCAAAAATTAGATGAATTTTCTCAATTAGATGATGACATAAAGTTTTATAAATATATCAAAGATAAAAAAGAGCATGATTGTAAAATTTTTTTACAAAATTTCGAACAAAAGCTGAGAGAAAAAACAGAACCGGCATTCCGACACAAAATTTCTGAAATTCTTGAAAAGAGGTTTAATACTGTAGAGGATAAATTATACGCTGTCAAAACCAATAAAGACTGGCAATGGTTAGGCAAACTCTACCCTGCTATATTTACCCGCGACAAACAAATTCTGCTAATGAGCGCTGATAAATTTCTCAGCATGAACTCAACAATAGTAGAACCTTCATACTATTTTTATGATTCTTCTCTTACAGACAACGCTCTAATATTCATAGACGAATTCGATGCTGTTAAAGAAACAATCCTCAAAAATATAATAAATAATGGAATTCACTACAAAATTCAATATATTGAGCTATTTAAAAACATTTATAATTACTTAAAAAACGACACATATCCTTCAATACTTACTACCCCATCAAAAGCATTCAGTTCAAGTACATACAATAAAAAAACACTAGAATGTATACTCTCCAATTTTAAAAAGATTGCATATAATATTTGTGATAAGTATAACCTTCAGTTCAGTCTGAGAACTCTAGATGAAGAAGATGATATTCACAGTAATTATCTGTTCCATGATTATGGTTTCCACTACGTTCTCAACATTAAATCATCCAAATCTATAACAATAAAAAATAATCTAAAAACAAATATTAACGAAATCATATTTGAAAAAAATACAATTGCGTCATCAAACGATACCACCAGAATACACAGTTTGCTCGGGGAAATTTACGGTTTCCTAAAATATTTTGTTAAAGGAATCAAGATACTAGCAATAAATTATGCCAAACTAAAAAATGAGAACAGAAAAGAAGGACAGGATTTATTCAGTACTGAATCAGCTGTTCGTACAATCTTGACTATTTTCGGATTAAGCGGCAATAACATTGATTATCTTACAGAACAGATTATGATGTCGCATTGTCTGAACAAATCGACTACCTATAATTCGTTATACGATCTTTCTTTTTATGAACAAGGCTTCTGTTACTATGATTTTGACAACCAGTTGGATCATGATCTGAACACTGTAATCACAATGTATTCATTCCAAAATACACCGGAAAAGTTTCTTGTAAAATTATGTGAAAAAGCAAAGGTAGTCGGAATATCGGCTACCGCAACAATTCCTTCAGTAGTTGGCAACTTTGATATCAGCTATCTTAAGGATAAATTAAAAAAGTCTTTTGTTCTAATAACAGAAGAAGAACGAGCCAGACTTTCTAGCAACTATAATAAAAATCAAAAAGGTTACGCAAATATTAACATTCAAAGCAAATTACTCGGCAATCAGGGTATATATTCTAATACTGCATGGGAACTAGTTTTTGATAATAAAGAAAACGCTCAGAAATTTGCAAATGATTTAAACAACGAATTATTGTTCATCGATACAACAAACAATTTCATTAAAGAAAGGTACCTGAGGATTTCTCTCGCATATAGGCAATTCATTGAACATGACGATATTTACTCTTTTTTGTGCGTTCTTACCAAACACCCGCAGAAAGGGGATCAAAATTTAGATAGAGACAAACTTGATGAAATATTCAGATTAGTAAACAAGGAACTTGGTCAATCGTATGAGGAAGATTCCATTTTCTATCTTGACGGTACAGATTATGAAATTAAGAAAACAATCCTCCTTGAAAAGCTTTCTGAAGGTAAAAAGATATTTGTGATATCGGTTTACCAAACAATTGGCGCAGGTCAAAATCTTCAATATTCTGTGCCCGATAAATTAAAGGCAAAACTTGTTAGAAGCAATGATTTTCCGGAGCAAAATGAAAAGGATTTTGATGCGATCTATCTAGAAAAACCAACAAATCTGATAGTTAACATGAACGATGTTCTGGATGAACACAACTTTATTAAATATATTTTCCAGATGGAGTTTCTTCGCCAGAACGCAGAACTATCAATGAGCAGTGCAAATGCGAACATAAAACAGGCGTTTAAAATTTTTGGTTCCCAGAATAAACCCTGCACTAAGCCAGACTATAAACCATCTTCATTGGGTAATGTATATGAGCTACAAAGCGTTATTCTTATGAGTACAAGATACATTATTCAGGCTATCGGAAGGATCTGCAGAACAAATATCAAAAACAAAAATATCTATATTTATGCAGATAGCAGAATTGCAGACTGTTTGGATCTAACCGTAGCGGATCATCGCATATTCAATCCTGAATTTATGAATTTTCTCGATACAATAAAACAAACAGCGACCACGACACCAAACGATAAAATTACCAGATTGAGAAATAAAGCAACAGCGAATGCAATCATTGCATTCCATTTTATTAAACGATTACTAAACAATGAATGGACAGAAGATAATATCCAAATTTGGAAAAATATGAGAAACAAAGTTTTAGCAAAACCTACAGCATCCATCGAAGATGCTGATAATGATAATGATGAATTCATTAAAAACTTTTACGCAAAACTGCCAACCAAAGGAAACACTCTATTTTTCAATCAGGAATCTGACTATAACCAAATAGATATTTCCTTTATTCAAGATCAAAAACATAAATACGTACTGTCAGAACATTCTACCAAGTTGCAGGATATGCTCAAGATCAGAGGAGTAAAAGAACTTTTCGTTCAAAACGGTTGGGCATGTCATTTCGCAGAAAATGACTATATTATGACACCACCACTTTGGAACAACATCTACAAAGGAGCACTGGGAGAGGTTGTTGGTAGGCATATTTTTTCAAGCTACCTAGGTGTTGAACTCGAAGAAATAGAGGATCAAACAATATTCGAACTTTTTGATTTCAAAGTTCGCGGGCAATCTGTTTATATAGATTTTAAAAACTGGCACGAAGGTGAAACCACCGATCGAACCAAGATGGAAGAAAAGATTGCATTGAAAGCTAACAAGTGCGAATGCCGTTGTGCAATTATTGCCAATATAATTGCAGAACAAACATGGCCAATCGGTGATTCGATTATGAATAATGTGCGGATCATCTCAATACCTTCACTTTTCATCAAAAATAAAAATTCAATTAGTCTGAACAATGAAGCATTCACAGTAATTAAGGATGTACTAAATGAATTCAAAAATTAAAACAAACCAGATTGAATATGCGATTGATCGCAATAATGTAAAGTCTCGATTTAAATTCTTAACAATAGCAACAAGTGACAAATACATCAAACATGGTTCTTATATTCTAGACGCACCAGCACTAAATAACGATGTAAAAAGTATAGTTTTCGATACAGGGAAAAAACTATTCGTCATGATGACTTCGGACTCGAATCATCGTTCAACACTAAAAAAAATTTTTTCAGAAATTGATGATGGTTCAACACTATCTGTAGCAGACACAAATGTTGATGAACTACCGGATCATATTCTGCTTCAGCTTTTGCTGAATGCACTGCCACACAACGATACAGATACACTTGGCTTTAAAAATTTAACCGGGCATTTTTACTATTTCAACAAAAGCTGGATTAAACCTAAAGCAATGCAGGTTCCATGTCTAGAATTTCAGTTCACAAAAGATTCACGAATCGAAATGCATGTTAGAACATTTACCTCAGAATTACTAAAAGATCAAATTACTTTCGAAAAGAGATCTATTGCTGAATATCCCAGATACGTATTATGCAATGATAAAACTCTCAGGCGCAGACTGAGCAAAGAGAAAAAGCCGGGTTTTATTCTCAGACAAATAGACAGAAGAAAAACCGAAATTACATTTTTGGATATTCAGAATGAAAATAAATTTGACCAAAGTAAAATTGCAATGCTTGAATCAACAATAGCGACTTTCAATCACAGATATGAAAATATTGCACATATTGATTAGAAAAGAATATACAAAAAGAATACTGAATATGCTTGCTTGTCATGAAATTAGGATTGTAGATCAAATCGACGATAATTATTCCCATATATTATGCTCCAAAATTTGTTCAGGTATAAAAGAGAAATATAAGATTGACAATGTTAGCGTAGAAAAAAAATTAGATAAGAACAAACTTAATATTTGCGTTATTCACAACAAGAAACATTATAAAAACTGTTCTGATCCACATTACGACAACATTAATAATGGATATACAGTACAGCATGTAACCCTTGAAGATTTCGACCAACATGTAGAATATTCTATTTCAACGGTAATATATGAACTGATGATTAAACAAGATCTCAAGAATGAAAAAATTTCACTGTTCGACTGGAACAGTCTTAAATTGAATGAGCCATTAATTTTCGCCATTGAAAACAACGAACGAAGTTATTTCATGGCAATTAATCCTGACGGTTCATTCAAAATAGATGAGATGGAGAATTTTTCTACTCATCAACCGGATAATAAATATAAATGTTGCATTAATATTTTTGAATATGGAAAAGCTTGTAACGAAAAAATCAGAGGATTGATCATCGACAGTAAAGGCCAAATCAACGTCATAAAAGATACAGGAATTATAACCCTACCTGAAAGTGATGAAATAAAAACTCTGTTGGCATCAGGTGATACCGCTCTGCGTGGTAAAGCTAGACGCGAGGAGCTTCTTTCTTCGTGCCTTGACATTAAAACTTATGAGGATTCAGGAAGACTTTATTATTTTGTCGGCACTATTGGCGAAGGAATGAGAGCCAAAATAGCTAAAGCATCAAATGTCAGATGCATCGAAGGATATAATAAAGGCCCAATATTATTTAACCAATTGCTTCCTACAATGAACATACCCTTTGTCCACAATAATCAACTTACCGTTATACCGTTCCCGTTTAAATATTTAAGAGAATATCTGAATATGCAAGTAGGCAGAAGTACATTACTTGAAAAAGAAGCATGATTTAAAAGCAGTAAGCAGCGAATAATTAATATTCTATCTGTTACGCAAAAAGACACAAAAAAGACCGGCAGGCAAAGCGCCTCCGGCCTTCTAATATAGCTAACATATTACAGTTATCTATTACTCGAGAGTTGCAGCAACTTCATCTGAAATAGAACCGTTGTGGTAAACCTGCTGAACATCATCCAGATCTTCAAGCATAT
>CACWIL010000110.1 GCA_902760905.1 uncultured bacterium | reverse complement strand
ATACTGTTTATACTGGCATTATTTATTACTGTTTTTTGTACTACTTCTGAATTTGCAGATATTCCTGAATATTCTGATAATTCTGCTGTTTCATCATAAACAGTATTAAAATAATCATTATTAAATTTAGGTGAATCTGCTTTTATTATAACATTACCTTTTATATCAAGTATCTTAATGTTCGAAGTATCAAAATCTTCTTCAAATGTTATTACTGCCCTGACTACATCCGGATTTGTAGAAAATTGTGCTAACCGAATCTGTTTGATATTACTCTTTTCAAATGACAATTGCTGCTTTGGTCCGATTAGTACTGAATTTTCTATATCAAAATAAATCCGGTTCGGGTTTTCAAGTTTTATATATTTATATTTTGTTGCCTGCGCATCGGCTTGTCTTTCTACACCTATAAATACAAGCGAAGAGGAATCGTCATAGTTTAGTGACGTAACTTTTGATGGCTCTGCTGTTACGCTGAGTGTAAAAATCAACATAAATGATATTATAAAAAAGAAAAATTTCTTTATAAAATACATTTTTTGCCTGTCCCCTCACCCCTGCCCTCTCCCGTTGTGAGAGGGAGTAGGTTTTCACGCTTGTGTAATAAGGCTTTTACCATTCCCAAACTCTAATAAAATTATAGCTAAAATCAGGGGTAAATGTAAAGGGGGTAAATGTATGGGGGGTAAATTTATGGGGGGAATGTATGGGTGGTAAAAAATATTTAGATATCTGTAAATTCAAGGTTTTTAATAAACAAAACGACACCGGCGAAATTGCCGGTGTCGTAGGTTGATATTATAATTGTTTTTTGTGGGATTAGCCCCCACCCTGCCCCTCCCCTGTAGAGAGGGAAAATTATTATGCAAGTCCGAACTTCGGTGCCGAATCTTGTATTGCCTGACCGAGAGCCTGCTCGATGTTTTGTTTTTCCTGTTTGACAATTTCGAGCTGTGCTTCGACTGATGTCTTTTCTGCTTCGAGATCTGCCTGTTCTTCTGCAAGCATATCCATTTCCCATTCTTTCTGTGCATCAAGTTGTTCCTGCTGAGCCTCTAACCAAATTGAAACATTGTTTTCGTAATTTGATTTCATTTGACTCATTTGAGTCTGCATATTTGAAACTTGCATTTGAGCATATTGCTGTAATTTTGAACTTGCATTATATACTGCTTCTGGACTTATATCTCCTATATCGGCTTTTTTGCCCATTAATGTAATTATATCGCCAGTTTTGAATTCACCTTTTGGATCATCATATGTAGCTTTTGTTATTCCACCATTTTTTAATATATCAACAATTTTTGAATTACCAGATAAATTAATATCAATGCCAGTTTGTTTTAAAATAGCTTGCATCTGGTCAGGTGTCATATTTTGTAATGCCATCATTGTAGCGCCATTGCTACCATATGGATTATTCAAATTAACAGAATTTGTTCCCAAGCCCATAGCATTGCTAAAGAACATATTGGCTGAGTTTTTATAATAATTAGCCTGTCTTTCAAGCTGTTTTTCAAGTTTAGCGTAGTATTTTTCTCGCTTATCAACCTTCTTCTGCATACGTTCAACTAAGGACGAGAAGCGCAGTTGTTTCAGGGTAAGCTGGTTTTGCTTACGCTGTAACCTCATTTTTTGATGTAGTAATAATAAGAACGCCATCTTTGTCTTAGCTCCGTATTTTTTATACTCTTATATATATAAAGTATATTTATCTTTGATAATTTCACAAATTAATGTATTTTGTTACAAAACTTTACAAAATTTATTACAATTTTTATATATACTTTATATCATTATTTGTATAATTATTTGTTTAGTATTATATAAATTCTTTTGTAAATTTTTGTAACAAATTTTTTTTGATTATATAAGAAGTAATAAACTTGAATTATGAAGTTTAAATTTTTAACAAAAGAGCAGCTTATTATATCTTTAGATCGTCTGACCAGGTTTAAGCCGACAAAAGATAAATATTTTCGTGTTTTTAGTGATATTATTTTATCTAATTTATTAGAGCCTGTTTATAAAAAATCAGATTTGTTAAATATGCATGCAGCAGAACTTACATCAATATCGGAAAAAATTATTAACTCATCATTAGAAGAATTAATCCCTCGCCCAACGGGAGAGGGTTTGGGTGAGGGGATAATAAACTCTATCCTTAAAGAATACGAAAACTCAGTATTTATAAATGATGAAGATACGCAGAGCTATCTTAATAACAAAATTAATTATAATTTATTTATTACATTAATTGATGAGTCAAGTCCGATAAATTTAAGGTGGCTGAAAGCACTGTCAGAACTTCGGCTTTCGCTTCAGTATGACGATATAACAATTTGTCATTCTGAGCCAAATATCAATTTAGGGCGAAGAATCTCTAAAACTAATATACTAAAGTCGCTACGCTACGAAAATGGATATAAATTCCCTATAGAAAAGGTTTTGCTTGTAGAAGGTATAACTGAAGAGATTCTTCTTCCTGTATTTTCAAGGTATCTTGGGTATGATTTTTATAAAGAAGGAATACAAATACTTGCAGCAGGCGGGAAAAACCAGGTTGTAAAAATGTATTATAAGCTTATTGAAGAACTTAAAATTCCTATATTTGTTCTTTTGGACAGAGATGCAGAGGATAATATAAATCAGATTAAGCCAAAACTGAGAGATATCGATAAGATTCATCTTGTATCATGTGGTGAGTTCGAAGATTTACTGCCTAAATCACTTATTATAAAGACTTTAAATAATGAGCTTACAAATTTTGCCTCTGTAACAGAGGCGGATTTCAATCCGGAACTTTCTTCTGCAGAGAACCTTGATAATATATTCAAAATAAAAGGCTTGCACGAGTTTAAAAAAGCAGAGTTTGCAAAGCTTGTAAAAGACTCTGTATCAGAAGATTCTGATATATCGCCCGAAATTGCATCAATTATTATGGAAATAGGATTATAATAAAACAACCCTCTGAATGAGAGGGTTGTCAATTGTAAAATATCGAGTTAAATTGTAATGTCTTATGCGTTGTTTTTAGGAGCCATCATGCTTGCGAGTCCGCCGAGAATCAATGCCCCTACTGCTGCAGCACCTGCAACTTTCAAACCGGTATGTTCAGCAAAGCCCCATTTATGTTGTATTTGTTTTTTAAAGTTATTTGTTAAGTTATCTGTTTCTTTTTTAACTTGAGCATCTATATATGCAGTTTTGTCTTTTACACCAAATTTTTCATTAACTTTCTTTGTTGCTTCTTCAAGGGTTAATTTTTCCTGATTTGCAGCTTTCTTTTTTGCTTCATCTACAGCTGCTTCAGCATCTTTAACTCCTTTTAGTTCTTCTGCATAATCTGCTTCTTTTAGATTCTTAGCTATTTGTTCTCTGAGTTCCTGTTCTGGTTTGCGAAGTTCTGTAAGTTTATTGTTAAGCTCAGTAACAGCTTCGGTATTTGTTGGAATGTCTACCGCGGTTTTCATATTTCTGGATTTTAACTTTTTGTATACCAGATTACCATCTTTATCAACAAGTCTGTTAACTTTTTTACCGTTTTCTTCAACTTCTACAATGTGTGCACCTTGACCGCCTAGAGCTGTAACTTTTTCAAAGTATGTTTTCAAAGATTCCATTGATTGTTTGAACTTATTGTAATCTGATGCCTGAAGTTCTTTTAATTGCGGTATAGCTTCTTCAAAGTCTTTAAGTATCCAGCCATTTTTAAGAATTTCTTTTAATTTTGCCTGTTGATTAGCAGGAAGTTTATTGAATCCTTCTTCCAAAGCTTTTTTATCATTTTTAGTCAAAGCCTCTTTAATACTTGTATAAACTTTATCAAGTTCTTCTGCTTGTTTTTTTGATTTCTTTTCTTCTATCTTAATCATTCTTTCTACAAATTTTTCACCTGCTTTATCATCAATCTGTTCAATTGCCTTATTTAATTGTTTTTCTGAAATTAACGGTTTATCACCTTTTATATTATTAATGATAAGTTGATATTCAGGTGGTAATTTTTCGATTGCTTTGCGTAAATCGTCTTTATTTTTCTTCGCTATAGCTGTTCTTATTTCATCATATACTGCATTAAATTGTGCATCTTTTTGTTCAGCAGCAGTTACATATTTTGCAAGCTTTTCTTTTACTGAATTGTAATCAAATTCTAATTTATTAATCTCATCTATGTTTGCAGGCATGCTACTTTCGATTTCGCGTTTAGCTTGAAGGTTTGCAACAACTTCTTTCATTTTGTTTACAAATTCTTCTCTTGCTTTTGTATCAGCACCGGAAAATCCTAATTTTTTGTTTAATGATAATAATCTGATTTTTTCATCAAGTTTTTTTAATTTATTAAGTATATCTTTCTTTTCAGCACTGGTTTTTGCATTTGCATATTTTGATGCTAATTCATTTTTTTCTTTTGCAATTTCAACTAATTTTTCATTTATTGATTTAACAGCTTCTTTTTGTTTGTCAGTAATTGCTTTAAGCTCATTTTTTAATCTTTGTATTTCTTTAGTGTCAATGTTGGCACCGCCTTGTTTTTTCATTTCCGCT
Source organism: uncultured bacterium (assembly GCA_902760905.1). Taxonomy (GTDB): domain Bacteria; phylum Cyanobacteriota; class Vampirovibrionia; order Gastranaerophilales; family Gastranaerophilaceae; genus CAG-196. The sequence continues at coordinate 477 of CACWIL010000110.1, read as the reverse complement.
TCAATTAATGCATTTTTCTTATTTTCAAGCTTTTTCTTTGCATCTTCTAAAACTTTAGTTCCATCATCAGCAGAAGCAGATGTAGTTGTTTCAGTCATTGCCTTAACTGCAGCTTCGTATTCTTCACTGGCTTTAACTCTTGCATTTCTTACATCATTAACAGCATCAAAAAACTTTTTCTCTTCGCCATCAGCATTTTTCATTTTTGCATCAAAAGTGTCTTGTTTTTCAGCAATAAGTTCTTCAAATGAGCCATACTTTGGTTTTGTTAAATAATATGAACCAAAACCGCCTGCAGCAGCACCAATAGCAGTTCCTGTTAAACCATAAGCTCCAGAACTTGATGAGCTTTGTTTTACTTGAAAATCGTCTGACATAACTAATTACTCCTATATTTTACAACTTACTAATTTTTTCGATTCATTGCCCCCTGAGGGAGAGGGTTTGGTTGAGGGGTTACCTCCGACATAATGATTT
>CACWIL010000109.1:5074-9777 GCA_902760905.1 uncultured bacterium | reverse complement strand
AATAGTTAGTTACCATCAACAGGAGTTGCAGTTATGACTACACACGATATTAACAGTATATTAATGTATAATGAAGAAATTTATAATGAGATATTTAATGCCGGCGTACTTGTTAATGCAACCAAGTGTTGTTGCCAGCAAAAAGAATTCAGAGGGGAGTATTACGGGATTCCTCAAAAATTTATACGAAAAATTAGTGATGAACGGAATGAATATTTATCACTTCTAACTCTTCTATCTGATAAAATCCGTCATATTCATAAATTGAATAACTGCATAGAAGACAAGCTTACTCTAAATAAGAACACCGACTATAGCAGCAGACAAATAACAACTCAGCGTACCAATAATTAAAGCTCTTAAACTTAATCTTGCGATATTCTTTTTCTGGTTTGGTGCAAGTTCTCCGATACCACCAATTTGAATTGCAATAGAACCAAAGTTCGCAAAACTGCATAAAGCGAAGCTTGCTATCATAAAGCTCTTTGGGGTTAGAGTATTAGCGATATTTGTTAAGTTTACGTATGCAACCATTTCGTTAAGAACCAGCTTCTGTCCCATTAGTGAACCGACAACCGCCGCATCTTTGAACGGAACTCCCATTATTAGTGCAAACCACATAAATATTTTGCCTAATATATAACTTAATGACAAGTTGTTAAGAAATGCTAAATGTGAGCAGCCCGGAATATATTTGAACATTAAAGCACCCGTTATACCTAATGTCCAGTCTATAAATGCAACAAGTGCAACCAAAGCCAATATCATAGCTACAATATTAATAGCAACTTTTATACCGTCGCCTGCACCGTTTGAAATTGCTTCAAACACATTTATATATGTTCTTTTTTTAGATATTTTGATGTTATCTCTTGTTTCAGGTTCTCCTGTTTCAGGATAAACAATTTTAGATAATATTAATGCTCCCGGTACAGCCATTATTGATGATGCAAGAATATATTGCGCAGGAATCCCCATATTTATATACACAGGCATTAATGAACCCGATATGCAAGCTAAACTCCCCGATAATGATGCAAGCAATTCTGAACGAGTCAGCTTTTCCAGATACGGTTTTATCATAATTTGTGCCAGTACATTACCTACAAATGCACTTGCTACATTTGAAAGAGCTTCTGCGCCTGATACACGCATTATTTTGTTCATTGCTTTTCCTAATGCAGCAACAACTCTTTGCATAATTCCGTAATAATACAGAATATTAACAAGAACCATCATAAATATCATTGAGCAGATTAATTGTAATGCAAATATGCATCCGCTATGTTCAAACAGTTCTGAAATTCTTTGACTGTGTAATAACGGTCCAAATACGAATACGCCGCCTTCTAAAGCAAAGTCAAGAATTTTTTTTATAAATAGACCTAAATATAAGAAAATCTTTTGACCGAGCGGAACTTTAAAAATAAATATTGCAAGCAACCATTGCAGTACAAAACCTATTCCTATTGTCTTATAGTTAATAGCTTTTTTGTTGTTTGACATCCAAAATGCCAATAAAAATATAATTACTATTCCTGTTAAACCAATAAATCTTTCCATATATACTCCGCTGCTAATAATAAACTGATTATATCAAAAACATACAATTTATTTAATCATATTTTTTTTAATAGTATAATTGGTAATGAGGTGTATGTATATGCGAGATTTATTTGAACTTACTGAAATTGCTTATAATAGTTTAAAATATGATAAACCTGTTGATACGATTGTTATTAATAAAATTAAGGATACTGTGCTTAGCCAGGGATATATAGGCATTGCACAAATTGATACAATTGCCGGAGATTTGGAATATAATGCAAAAAAAATAGCAAAGTATATAAAATTTGCTGACAGTGTAGAGCTTGAGGCAGTAATATTTCCTGAGTTTGCTCTTAACGGATATCCTATTGGTGACGTTACCAAAAGGCATAATATCATGCTTTCTGAAACTAAAAAATGGCTCTCTGCACTTGCAGAACTTACAAAAAAAACAATTGCTATAGTAGGTTTTATGGAACAGTCTAGTGACAGTAGTAAATATTTTAGTTCTGTTGCTATCCTCAGGTACGGTGTCGTACAACAAATAATAAGAAAAAGTGCTATATCATATAAATCTGCATGTTGTGATATAAATTATCAAATACCATATAAAGAACAGATAAATGAACCGCTTTATTGCGGGTATGGTATTACGGTAGGTGATGAGATATACAATAATAATTTATATGGATATAATATTCTTGATAATTTATTACATAAGCAAGCAAGGTTGTTAATTAATTGTTCTGCTAATACATATAAATATAACAGGCAAATGTTAATAAATAATTCTTATTCTTATTTAGCTACAACTTATGGTAAACCATTTTTATTTGTAAATCATTCAGGTGCAAATGATAATATAATTTTTGACGGTATGAGTCAGGTCTACGATGCCAAAGGTAATCTTATTGCTCGAGCTAAGTACGCAGAAGAACAGTTCATGATTGTTAATCCTTATCAGGGTATTGGAAAAATTTATCCTCTTCCTTCCGGATTAAGTGACATGTTATCAGATAATGCAGACTTTTCACTGAATTATGAGCCTGATTTGGAAAGAGTTTATAAAAGTCTTGTTTTAGGAGTAAATGATTATTTTTCAAAATGCGGTATGAAACGAGCTGTTCTTGGTCTTTCAGGCGGACTTGATTCGTCTGTTTGTGCAGTAATTCTTGCTGATGCGCTTGGTAAAGAGAATGTATTTGGCGTATCTATGCCTTCTCATATAACCAGTAATGAAAGTAAATCAGATGCCGAGATGCTTGCTAATAATCTTGGTATTAATTTTGTTGAAGCACCAATTCGCTCTATGATTGATACTACAACCGAAAATTTAAATTCGTTGTTTATTGAAGTTCAAAAGAAGTGGAATGTACGTTATAAAAAATCATTTACACCTGATAATATTCAGGCTCGTTCAAGAGCTATGTTTTTGTGGGGGGTAAGTAATGAGTTTGAATCTTGTATTCCGATTGCAACTTCTGACAAGTCAGAAGCGTATATGGGATATGCGACAATTAATGGTGATATGTCCGGCGGATTTGCACCTATAGCTGATATTACAAAAACAAAGTTATTTGCACTTGCTCGCTGGATTAATAAAAACCGAACAGTTAAAGATGTTATACCTGAATCAGTTATAAATAAACGACCCGGAGCAGAACTTGCAATTGATCCGTTGACTGGAAAACCATTGATTGCCGAAGACGCACTGATGCCTTATGAATTTCTTGATGAAGTTATATGGCGAATTGAAAATAAACATCAAGGATATAACGATCTTTTAAATGCTAATTTTGTATATGAGAAAAATAATAATGTTCCAAAAGTACAAAAAATTGAATGGCTTGATAAATTTTACAGAAGAATGTCAACGGCATTATATAAATGGTCAATTATGCCTCCGTTTGTTATGGTTGAACCACATTCAATTAATAAACTAGACTATTATCAGCCAATTACGACATCTCATATAAATTATAAGGGGGTTAGCAAAGATTATATTAGTTCAGTTTTAATGTAGAGTTTAAATGCTTAATCTGTCTAATCATATCTTCTGTTTTAGCTGTTAGGTTTTCTTTTTGATATATAGCCATAGCTTTTTTATAATTTTCTTCTGCATCCTGTTTGTATGCAGGATTATCATAGCCGGACATTAGTTGTAAAGTTTGTGCAAGAAGAACGTAGCCTTCTGGGCGTTCCGGGTTGACGCTAATTGCTTTTTCAAAAGCTTCTTTTGAATCAGTAATAAATCCCTGCATATTAGCTCTGTATCCTTCTAGAATATGCATCTGATATTCAAAACAATTTTGTTTATCAAAAATTCTCAGTTCAAGCAGAAAACAAGTTTCAAGCAAATCCCTGTGTTCATACATATCTGTGAATTTAAAGTGTGAAATAAAATACTTTGCAAAAACCGAGTCAAGTCGTTTTAGCAGTTCTTCTTCTTTGTCTTTTTCTCCGGCTAGTCCGTAGATATTAGATTCTTTAAATATTTTTATCGGATTATCAGGATCGATTAGCTCAATTATATTCAGAAGTTTTAATGCTCTTGCGAGTTCGTCTGAGGCAATATTTTTTGCAGCTTCATTAAAGATAAATTGTATAGCTTTGAACTTGTTTTGTTCATATAAATCAAGAATTAAACTTTTTGCCAGATCTGGTTGTTCTGCATAAATATATGATAAGATTTTATATTTATGGCATTCATAATTATCCGGAATATCGTTTAAAACCTTGTTTGCATCTGAGATTGCTTCATAAAAATTTGATACTTCAAAGTTTAGCTTCATCCTTTCATAATAAGCTCGCTGTTTATTTTCACAATTGTCTATAATGTATGTTAAATCTGTATATGCATCTTCTGTCATAAGCAGTTTTCTGCAGAGCATAGCACGCTTGAATAATGTTTCAGAAATTTTATATTCTTTTTCGGCAAGCATATTCAATTTTTCAAGTGCCAAATCATAATTTTTATCAGCGATGCACTTGTCCACATAATTGAATGTTAAATAATCTTTGATATTTTCTAACATAATATTTATTTACCATGAAAAATATAAAAAAACGACTAATCTGGTGGCTATAATACTTTTAATGCCTGTTTAATTTCTCTGATAGAAGAGGAAATATTTTTTTTTTTTTTTTTTTTTCTT
>CACWIL010000109.1:0-5069 GCA_902760905.1 uncultured bacterium | reverse complement strand
ATGCTTTCTTCTGAAGAATTCTCCTATAAGTTCAAAGCTCTGATTGGTAAGCTCTCTGCAAATGTAGATTGCAGTCTGTCTTGCTAAAGATATTTTCTGGCTTCTTGTTGTACCTTTTATATCATTGATATCGACTTCAAAGTATTTAGCTGTAACTTCAGTTATATTGTCAAATGTTATTTGTTTATTATTTTCATCACACTTTAGAACTTCTCTTGCCAAATCTATTGTAATCTGTTTATTATAAAATTCGGCATAGGCACACACTTTAGTAAATGCGCCTTCAAGCTCTCTTACATTTTTTGAAAAATATTTTGCAACATACTCTAATGCGTCTTTGTCTGCTTTTATATCATTGTTTTTTGCAATATTTTTTATAATTTCTAATCTTGTATTAAAATCAGGCGGAGTAAGTTCTACCATAAGCCCTTTTTTAAAGCGTGATGATAATGCATCAGTGATTTTAGGAATCTCTTCCGGAAGTCTGTCAGATGTGATAACAATTTGCTTTCCTTTTTCGTACAAAGTATCAAATGTTTGCTGCATACGAACCATAGTTTTTTCTTTTGATTCTATAAGCTGAATGTCATCAATTAAAATGATATCAATGTTTGTATATTTTTTATTAAACTTTGACATGTTCTCAATAGAATCGTTTGTCTTTCTGCTGTTAGAGATGAAATCACTGATATAATCGTCTGTTTTTGTATATTTAACTCTTAATTTCGGATTATTGAATATTGTATAATGCCCTATTGCTTGCATTAAATGGGTTTTACCAAGTCCCGCATTTCCGTATATAAAAAGCGGATTAAATTTTGTTGCAGGATGTTTTGCTACCGCTAATGCTGCATCATGTGCAAATTTATTGTTATCGCCTACTACAAAGTTTTCAAATTTATATTTTAGATTAAGGTTAGCTGATGAGTGCATGCAGCTTAAGTTTTCCATTGCCTGTTCTTTAAGCTGAGCTTCCATCTCTTTTTTATGTATTTTTTCTGTTTCTTTTTTCAGCTGATGCGCTGCTGTTTCATCATAAATAATATGGATTCTTGCATTATTATTTTGTGATATTTTTTGAAGTATGGAATCCATTTGTACGCTGTGATTTTTTCTTAACCACTCTTTTGCCATTGTCTGTCCGGTTACAACAGTTAATACACCTTTGTCATATCCTGATACTTCAAGAGAATAAATCCAAGGATGTACACTTTCAGGCAAACTCCCTATTAATTCTTCTTTAACTTTCTCCCAGAAACGTTTTAATTCTATATTGTTCATATATTTCGATTTGTGTTAGGTTTCTATAATTTAAATCCCCTGTCTATGCAAAGACTGGGGTATATTTTGATTTTAAAAGGCGACACCCAGATTCGAACTGGGGATAAAAGCTTTGCAGGCTTCTGCCTTACCACTTGGCCATGTCGCCCCATAAACTAAATATTAGAATAAAAATATCCAATTTGCAAGTGGGAGGAAATAAAAGGTTAATATATTAAATATTCAATAAATAAAATTAATGCATGACTTATCGGATTATTTTATTAAAAATATGGTACAATGTTTTATATGGAAGGTGTTGATCAAAAGTATTTAGATGATTTAAAAATTAATGTCAGGAACAAAATCTCTAATCTTGATTTGTATCAATATAAGGGAAGTGTTTCGAAGTTATTGGGATTGACTGTTGAAGTAAAACTTCCGGGTTTAAAAATTGGTGATTTGTGCTATATTGAAGCAGCTAACGGAGAAAGAAAACCGGCTGAAGTCGTTGCATTTAAAGGTGATGTAGCTCAATTACTTCTGTTATATGACGGTTCAGGTATAGGTCAGGGCAGTTTGGTAACTACAACTGGCGCTCCTATTATGATTCCTGTTGGCGACTTTTTACTTGGCAGACTTATTAATCCAATGGGAGAACCAATTGATGGTAAACCTCTTGATTTGACAAATGCTATCTGGAGGCCTTCTGACGGACCGCCTCCTGGGCCTTTTGAAAGACCTATTATTACGGAGATGTTTTCAACAGGTGTAAGGGCTATTGACTCTTGTTTGACATTTGGTTGCGGTCAGCGTATGGGACTATTTGCAGGTTCCGGAGTCGGTAAAAGTACGCTGCTCGGTATGATTGCAAGAAACTCTGATGCCGATGTTAACGTTGTTGCTCTGATTGGTGAACGTGGAAGAGAAGTAAAAGAGTTTGTTGAAGATGCGCTCGGACCTGAAGGTATGAAAAAATCTGTACTTGTATGTTCAACAGGTGATCAGCCTCCGTTAATCAGACAGAAATGTCTTTTGACTGCAACTGCTGTTTGTGAATACTTCAGAGATCAGGGGAAAAAAGTTTTCTTAATGACTGATACTGTTACACGTTGTGCAATGGCAGGTCGTGAAGTAGGTTTGTCTATAGGTGAGCCTCCTACTATGAAAGGCTATCCGCCTTCTATATTCTCTTGGCTGCAAAAAGTACTTGAACGTGCCGGTAACAGTGAAAAAGGTTCGATTACTGCGTTTTATACTGTACTTATGGAAGGTGACGATATTAATGATCCTATAGTAGATACGGTACGTGGTATTACTGATGGCCATATATTCTTGTCAAGAAAAGTTGCTGAAGCAAACCATTATCCTGCAATAGATATTCTGGGCAGTATCTCTCGTTTGATGTCAGCTATTGCTTCAAAAGAACATAAAGAAGCAGCTGCAAAAATGCGTACTTTATTGTCTTTATATCGTGAAAATAAAGACCTTATCGATGTTGGTATGTATACTGCCGGTACAAACCCCCGACTTGATGTTGCAATACAAATGATGCCGAAAATTAATGCATTTTTGCAACAACGAACTACTGATAGTGTTAGTATGCAGAATACTATTGATACTCTCATCAACATGATGGCTGATGTTGATATTTAATGTTGTTGTTATTTTATTATTGAAAGTTTCTGTCCTTCAATTTTAACTTCTGCTTTTTTGTATGGATTTGAAATAAAGTTAAATTGCTTATTATAAACTACATTTTTTTGTTGACGACCTCGGAAGTTTGTAAGCATCATTACACCATGCTTTGCTGTTAAACCGTCCATTACAATTTTTTTGCCGTCTGTTCTTACAATACCAATTTTATCTTTAATTTTCTGTACTATATATTCTGTTTTGTCATCTTTGTTGCACATATTGTAGAAAATTGTTCCGATAGGTATTGTAACTCCTGCTCCCATTAATATTGCATCCAGTGTTGTTTTTTCCTGCATAGGAACATATGGATTATATTTTCTTTTCGATTGTAGTTTTTTGTTCATTTCTTCAGAATTATAAGATTCAATTCTTTGGATGTTATTCTCTTTTAAGAATTGTTCTTTTTCTTCATCAGTATATTTTTTAAATTTATCAAAATAATTAACTCTGTTCTCGTGATCAATTCCTGCTGCATTAAACAGGGATATTGCAATTCTTCCGTCAGCACCTTGCATCATATAAGCAAGTTTTGAACGACCGAGATTAAGCTCAGCTTTTTCTTTTTCAAGCTTTTTGAATAAATCGGAATCCTTATCTATAATATCTTGTATTGCATTAATTTCTCCAATTCTCTTGAACAGTTCTTCTCTGTTTTTACCGTTAATCATAACGTCCATAGAATAAGAAGTACCATTTTGGATAGGCTTAATATCTGCTTTTTGTCTGATTGCATCAAATGTATATTTACTATTTCTTTGCATTATCTTACCCATTAGGGTATCTCTTTCTATATCAGATAACCTTGATGCCATTCTGTTTCTTACATTAGGGTTCTTCGCCTTATCTTCATATCCGGTATCGCCATATTCATCACCTGAATATATAGTAGGAATACCGCAAAGAGCACCAAGGAATGATAACATCATTGCTTGTTTTTTAACAGCAGGTTCAGTAATTGAGTTATAAACAATTGCCATTATTTCATCTTTGTTTTTAATTTTTTCTCCGGATTTATATTCAGCTTGATTAAATACTTCTTCTAATGCAACTCTGAAGTCTTGAGCGGCATAACTGTTTTTCTTTCTTGCAGTTGCAAAATCTTCATACATTTTGAAACTGTCCATATTGTTGCTGATAGTTTCTTTATCATATTTTTTAACAAAGTCTTTTAATGCTCCATCAAGTCCGGCTATATTACTGTTTGCAGCTGCCTGTTTTATCATACGTGCAATCTGAACTGTATAAAGGCTGTATTTATATGCATCATCTGATGTCCCAATAACTTCTTGTAATAGATTTTTATTGTCATTGTTGTCAAAATCACCTTTTACAAGATAATTATTTATATCAAGTTCTTTTGCCTTTGATATTAATGTTTTTATATCAGTATCAGATATATTAATATTGTATTTTCCTGCAAGTGAAATGACTTCGTTTACTGCTTTTTCGATACTTGAAAGTTCAGGAATATTTATTTTTGTCATCTTCTCGGTAGTTTTACTTATCATATAGTTACCGTTTGCCAAATCTATCAATGCATCGTTAAGTAATGCAATATCTTTTTTGCTTGCAATTCCGTCTAAGTCTTCATTTATAGAGTCCATAAGTATTTTAGATTGAGCAACTGCTCTTGCACTTACGGTTCTGAAATAGTCGATGTTGTCAACGTTTAATCTTAATTCAAGCGGAACTTCATTCAGATTTTTAGCTCCTGAAAGTACCTGGATTACTTTTTCTCTTTGAGCGTGCTGTCTTATTCTGTTATCTTGATCTCCGGCATCCTGTAAGGTTGCGTGGAATAAACTCATATCGATTGCAAGACCATGAATCGTTCTTGTCTTATCATGGTTTCCGATAAAGGTATACAGATTTCTTAAATAATCAGTGCTTCTGCTGTTAATTAATAAGTCGTATTTCTTTTTAAAACCATCATGTGAGTCACACATTTTTACGCCTTCTTCAAAATCTTTAGAGAATGAAGTAAGCAGTTCTGTAAAGAAGTATGAATATGCAGCTTCAGATGTTATACCTGTTTCATTAAAGAACTTAGTCATTGCATCCGGCTCACCGTTATATTTAGCATTATTTATGTTTGTCCAGCCATTGTAAGG
>CACWIL010000108.1 GCA_902760905.1 uncultured bacterium | reverse complement strand
TCATATAAAGGCTCAACAGAATTGAAATAATCATTCGACTCAGATATATAATGTACATTTATAAAGGATAAACCGAGAGGAGGCTGAAAATTGCAATTCGTAGTCCTATGTTCAGGCTCATCGGCATTTCCGCGAACTGAATGTGAATACAATTGACCGCCTATATAATAACATTCAAAAAATCCGTGAGGGGGTGTCTGAACCTCCTTTGGCGGTCTGTGTGTAATTATCTTGGATGCGGCAACAAAAAATATTGATACAACCAGCATTGACACCAGTGTCTCTGTGAGCGAAAAACCACGTTTTTTGTTGTTTGTATTCATCATTTCTACCATACTATTATCACCGCCCCGGGTCTGCCCCGTGTCATATCTACACTTGGAGAACAATAATCTACTTTAATAGAGCCTCCTCCAAAATCTCCGACGGGTTTTTGCGTTTCATCGCCTGCACAACCTTCTGCATTCGGCTGAATCAATATATCTTTAGCATCATTATACGTCTCATGAGTTTGCAGATTTGTTAAAGTCAATGCATAACGATTCGAAACTTGTTCAACATCATTTATAGTTAAATATAAATACGGAGCACTTCCCGCAAACCCCGGACAATTACCGTTTATAACCAGACCATCCTGACCTTCCTGCGGTGAAAAACACTGCGCTTTTATTCCGCCCTCAAATCTGGAAGCAGCCAGGGTTGCTAAGTATTCAGAAAATTGTATTTCATTATCCGGCTTTGCTTCTCTTTTCATTTCGGGTGATACCGGGATATTACTTGCAGAGAATCTGAATTTTGCACTATCGGCTTCGCCATCACGACCTGAGTTAGCACTTAGCAATCTTTCTCCGTCTGCATCATCACGACTCACAACATATGATTCCGGGTCTTCTACACTGGCTGCCGGATATAAATCAAGCGAACCGCTTAATTTTTCAAATATCCTTGTTTTTACACCACCATAAACACCGGCTTTTTGATAATCTACATTAAGCACCAGCGGATGGAAACTGCTAACAAAGGTATACGGTGATACTTGGTTGGCTCTAACAGAACCATTCCTTGCATTACTGGAAGGCGAATCACTTTGTGAGCACCCAAATCCTGCCGGCTGTTCATATCCGCCCGGAGAACCGGGAGTACCTGAACCTTCCGTTATTACCATCGAGTTACAGATACCATCTATATTAGAGTTACACGTTGCAGCAGCAGCATTGCTGTTAGGAAGTTCAAATGCGTTATCATCAGCATTCCATGTCGCAGCCGCACCGCTTCCCGAAGACAACAAATACAGATATTGTGTATCATCACCATCTGTTATTGAAAGTCCTGCTTTCTCACTGTTCTCTGTTACTTCTATCTGTGTATCACCGGTCAAATATGCTGTGTAATTTATAGTTCCGATATCACCTGACGATTGCCCCTGACCATGTATATATGCCCAACAATAACCAGGATCGTCCACCAATAAATTCATTGTAAATACTGCTCTTGAATATGAAGAGAAGGAATTATTTATATTATTTGGGGTTGGTGACTTCAAAGGACCAATACACGAAGCATTGTTAAAACCGTTTGCGCAATTTGAGTTGCAAATATCATCATGTCTTATTTGTACTGCCTTGCAAACTCCTGGACCACCCTTACCTGCAGGTGAAGTTATTGTATACTCTACCGCTGTACCACCCTGACTTGACCAATTTGTAAGAGCTTTTCGTATCATCTGGCTTAAACCCGGATATTGAGAATCTGCTGAATCTATATCTTGCTGGTATGTACCATAGGGGTATATATTTGTAGTAATAGAGGATAAATTAGCATCAGTTACACTGGTAATATCAGCCCCGGAACTATTTCCGCCTGCACCGATTACAAAAATCTGAAAATACTGGGCTTTTGGAACTGCAAATGTACAATGATTACCACCAACAACTCTTTCCTGATTTCTCTCTGAGTTGCGGTTAATTTCATAATAATAGGTTAACTGACCTGCATCATTGTAATAACATTCTGCTATACCATGGCTGTATCTGTGTATAGGATACTTTATTTTCTTCACGCCAACAACCGGCACCAAAGCGGCTATCAAAACCGCACTGACAAGCATACTTATCAGCAGCTCGGCAATAGTAAAACCGGATACAAATTTTATCTTTCTTTTCATATAGCTATATCTTCTTTTGTTTGCGCCTTAAGTCTGACAGCTCCTCAAACTCTTCTAGAACTACAGATTAAATAATTTTGGTATATACTACGTATAAGCTTTGTACATACTATACTATATTATTATATCATACTTTATATTACATGTGAAGTCCCCTGTATGATTTATTTTTGTAATTGTTTAGTATAATGCACAATGCCTGTTTTTACGAGTAAAACCGCATTAGCCATTTCGTGTCCTGTCTGTATGTTTCCCCGCCTGCTTTTTGCCTATCTGAACTTTCTGTAGTCTTCCAGCTCATCTATAGCTTTCATATCAGCTATTCTTGAAGCAATTTTTTGATGTCTTGTTATTATTGCATTCATTATCATTGTTGGGATTGTACTTAGCATAACTATTCCGACGTACTTCATAAAATTTTTTGTTCTGTCTGCATTTGTCTGCAATCCTTTAATGAGATAAGGTAACGCAAATGCCGTTGATAACAATCCAAATAAAAGGCTTATCGGATATGCCAATGATCTTCCCAATGCCTCTACGCTTTCTGCATACTTCTGAGAATTGTCGTCTACTTTGTTAAATGTTCTGAACGTATTTTTCTGCAATCGTCTTGCATCTTTCATTTGCGCTTCACTGAGCTCAAGTTCCTCCGCAGCTTTATAAAATCTGCGCTCATCTTTTCCGATTGTCTTTTTGTACTTCATATATTCTTTATTATTCTTATATGCAGATATTAAAAATGAAAAAAGATTCTGTTTTTTCTTCGGTTTAACTTTTACATCACCAATCTCGTTTGCCTGCTCATCGCTTACGTATACAAAATTATTCGGATTCTGCATAAGCTCCTGCTTAACCTTAAACCTGCCCACTCTCGATGCGTGTTTATTTATCTGCGCCGCTAATATCCCCATCACAGCAAACGCTGTTATTGATAATGCCTTTATTATTCTCGATACCGTCTTCTCGGATTTTATTTTTAACTTACGCAAAACCTTGTCAGTATAAAAATATGAAAGACCGCCAAAACCACCTGCCAAAACTATGCCCGCCTGAGTTGCAAGCTCTGAATTTTCCGCATAATCCTGCGATGCTATATCAATCTTTTCAACAAGTTTTGTTAATAACTGCTGATCTTTTTTCGCATTTAATACTTCTTCCTCTGTCATCTTCTGATTGATATTTTTTGTATCTTCCTCCAGTTCACGCTCAAATTGTTTTTTCTGATTCTTGTATTCCTCAGAATCAAGCGCCATATCTTTTAAAGAATTAAAACCGCTCGTAATTTTTTCTGATACCTTTTTCTTTCTGTCTTCATCAAGAACTATTTGAGGCGCAATCGCATTTGCCTGTGACTTTTGTTCTTCCGTAAGAATTGCAAAACCCTTAGGATTACTCAGCTCACTCCTCATTGCCTCAAATCTGCCTTTTCTTGATGCACCAACTTCTGCCTTTGCACCCCAGGCCATCAAAGGAAATGCCGCAAGAGAACCAGCCAGAAAACCTATTACACCGGGAATTCCTAATCCAAAATACTTTTTAAACTTACTGTCTTTAGGTACAACTCGGGCAAAGAATTTTCCAATCGGTTTAATTGAACCCAGCAACAAACCCAAACCTGCTCCGGCAAAACCTGCAAGTTCCAATCCCAACTCAATAACAGGCTCCGTTGCAGATTCCATATTTTCTGCCTTCTTCTGCGAATATTCATCCATTATATCTATTGCCCGAAGAAGTATTTGCCCTCTCTGTATATCCTCTTTGTTGACAATTTCAGGATGCCTTTCTATATATGCAAGACGTTTTGCCTCCATTAAATCTCGCTGCTTTTTCCAGCCGGGATAAGCAGGTTCATAGATTCTGTATGATTTGTAATCGCCAAACATTGACATCTAAAGAAATTTCCTTTTTAACATGTTAAAACCACTAAAAAATAAATTTGCTAGTGAATTTTTGCAAAATTATAAGTCTTTTTTGAAAGAATTGATTTATAAATTTTGGTAACTATATACAATGTTACAGTAAAAATCCGTCATTCTGAGCCCAACAGCAATTTATGGGCGAAGAATCTCCATAACATATAATTTTTGAGCTTCTTCGGGATTAAATTGCTATTCCCCTCAGAATGACCGGATTATAACAATATTAATGTAAAATAGTATATAATCCCCTAATTTTTTTATACTCTAAACGTATGATTACGATTTAAAACATCTTTTGTATAATTACAATGTGTATTGGGAGAGGTTTTTATTATGAACAACAGGCGTTGGTACGATTCAAATGAACATACTGAAAAAGCTTTAGCTTTATTAAAAGACTTAGATGAAGGCAAAAGAATTGCTTTGGCACGTGACTTAACTACGTTTGTTAAACAGGTAAAAGAAATGAAAGAAGAGGATGAAAATACGGAAATCAGCCTCGGCTTTGACCGTGTAATCGGACTCTATAAGCTTTCAAATTCAAGAAGATGGTATGACAAAGTAAGCATTTTATCTTATGCAATGAAAACAATGTCTACTTTACCAAAAGAAGATTTTTACAACATTATGGAAGGCGTCCACTCTACACTTTCAAAATAGGCTTTTTAATCCCCAAGCCAACGCCTGTGAATTGATTGTATTACATTTTTTTGCTTTAAATCATAAATGGCATCATTCAGTGAGTTTTTAAGTTTATCAGCCCCTTTTCCTTTCTTGAAACCAATTCCGTATGGTTCTCTTGAATATCTTTTAGGTAAAAGAGTTACCTGATTATCTTCCAATGCAAATCTGCTTAATATTGTATCATCTGAAGTTATTGCTTCAATTCTCCCGCTTTTAAGAGCTTTATAAGCACCATGATATGACTTAAACCCTAAAATATTGGCACTCGGAACGAGGTTGTTCATGTTTTTTTCTGCTGTTGTT
>CACWIL010000107.1 GCA_902760905.1 uncultured bacterium | reverse complement strand
TAAATATTACTATAATCCTGTCATTCTGAGGGTAATAGCTATTTAATCCCGAAGAATCTCAAAAAAAGTTATAGCGATTCTTCACCCATAATTTTTTGTTGGGTTCAGAGTGACAAAAATTTACTGTAACATTGTATATAATTACCTTAATTTTTACTTTTTACTTTCATCTTTATTTTGGCTTTCAATCAGATGACCTGTTGCACCTGCAATAGCACCATTAACTGCTATATATGAGGCAAAAAGAGGCAGAGCTGCTGCACCTGCAATCATTGCCACGCCTGCTGCAGTAACTCCTGCACCAACAGCAATTCCTTTGAGTAAACCTTTAAAACCTTTAAAACTGGGTTGATTTATAGTCTGAGAAACAGGTTCGTCAACTCTTCTGACATTTCTGTTTGTATAAACATTATTTGAACGATACATAGTAATTGGTTGAATTTTCATATTATCTCCTTGTTTTTCATAATATCAAAAGTTTTCTTTATATTAAGAAAAACATTAATGTCTGTCAAATCCCCTTGTGATTACTGCCAAGGTTACTATTCAACATCTTCTTTATAATCGGAATAATCCAGTAAATCCGCAAACTCAATCTGGTCTGCATCGGATTCAATTTTTATAAACCATTTGCTTCCATAATTCTCATCATTCAACAGCTCAGGTTTATTGACAATTTCTTCATTTATTTCTGTAACTCTTCCTGATATTGGCATATAAACCTCAGCTGCTGCTTTAACAGACTCAATTGTTGCAAATATTTCGCCCTTTGAAAACTCAGTATTTGTATCCGGAAGTTCCACATACACTATATCACCTAACAACTCTATTCCATAATCTGTAATGCCGACTTCATATCCGTCATCTTTTTCAAGTACGTATTCGTGGTTTCTGGTACAAAGCATGTTTTCGTCCATCAGTTTTTCTCCTTGATTAAATATTTTAATAAATATATTTTTATGTATAAAGCATATTCATGTCAAGGGGTAAATATTTTAATAATTAAATATTTGCATGAATAACTACTATACTGTAATATTTCCAAAGATATTTTTTATACTCTTTTTATCAACTTTTGTTTCTGAGTTTTTTGCATCATCTTTAACTCGTATAAGTTTTATTCCCCTGAGTTCTATATAATCAAGTACATTTTGATTTATTTTATTTAATGGCATATCATAAGGAATTAGAACACCCATTGGAGTTGGTCTGAATATTGCTTCATATAATCTGTTATTATTAAGAACCTTTCTTATGGCAAACTCTAATTCTTTATCAATTTTTCCAATCTCATCAAGCGTAATACAATTTTTAATTTTATCCATTCTTGCGGTATATTCAGCGTGTGATAAATCCAGCTCTTTTTTTAATAGATTTGGGATTAGAGAATAATTCTTCGTATCGCCTTTATATGCTTTTCCTACATTTGTAATATTTTTAGAAGCATTATTTCCGCTGTCTATATCATAAGCTGCCTGAATCCAAAAATCTCTGCCTTGTCTTGGCTTTGAAGCTATAGCATAAGTATTCCCCCTTGTTGAATAATGAAGACTGTTTTTTCGCATATCCTTTGTACCAAAGCACAAAATTTCATTTGCATCCGTAAACTCAAGTGCCTGAATGTTAATCAGAGCATCTCCTGATGTTTGATGCGCTGATATTGCAAGATCAGTATTGCGATCTATCTCAGAAACAGCGTACTTTTTCCCGTTTATAATCTCATATTTTACGGGTAATTTGTCTAAGTCATCAACAAGACTCGGAATAGGATTTTTTTCTCTGTATGCCTTAGAATAATTGCCCCAGTCTGCTTTTGTTTGAATGATTTTCCTTTCAGACGGCGAAATACTTTCTATCATTATCTTTAATGTATCTGAGTATGATTTTTGTAATGTTTCCTGTGAAGAAATATCAAAATTTTCATAAATTTTAAATCTTGATTTAAGAATATTAAAACTGTTACGATTAAGCATATCATCTATACTGCAGCATTTAATCGGTGTTACATCTTTTATGCTTAATGCTGATATATATGAGTTTATAAACTCTTTTTTTTCGGCTGTTGTTAAAGTATCAAAGTTTTCAAGAGTAATCTCTTTAAATTTATCAAAATTTTTGTACTCTAATATACTATGTGCTTTATCTGTTATTTTTGCGTTACCAAAAATTTTTTTTACAGAGTTGTAATCATGCCCTCTCCTTGAAATGACTTCCAGTAGAACAGATGCATCTCTTATATCACTCATTCCGAAATAGTCTTCCAGTATTTTTAAAGAATCTTTGCCCCAGTAATCTAAAACATATGTATCATAAGTACACCCAAGTGAGCCACTTTCATAAAATGGAGCTTTGTCAGCCCACCTGCTCCAGTCTTTCAGATATTTAAAATTATCTCCGTCCGTATGATGGCAAATATCAAGCAGAAGTTCTTCTTCGTATTCTTTTGCTTTTGACTGTTCGTAGGTAATCCGTTCAGCAATTCCATCTGAAGATGCATATTCTCCGTAAGTTTTTTTATAATATTCAACACTTGATTTTACTTTATTTTGAATATATGTTTTGATTTTTGGACTAACAAGTTCATCTTTTCGTTCAAGTATTTTTTCTACATATTTATAGTTATGCTCATCAAATCTTATTTTTGATAAAAGCTCTAAATCATATCCCTTTTCTATTAAATTTGGCAATACTTTCTTTTGGTAAACCATATTTTCGGGAGAATGCCAGAGTGCATTTTTTAAAAAATTAATCCTTGACTCATAATTAATATTTCTCTGCAAAAGAATATTATTCATCTCATCATAAAATGACAATTGTTCAGGGGTTTTGATTATCACCTCGCCATAACAATCTTTTACCAGACGCAACTCGTCAGGAATATCCGTTCTTTTTTCCATTATGGCTTTAAACTCGCTCGGCTTCATATTTGATATTTGTTTCTGAGTAAGCGGAGTTCTTAATAGTGGTGCTTCTTTTATTAATGTATCAATGCCGGGGGCAGATAAAAGCGGTTTTGAAACTGCAGGAGTTTCTGCACGCTTAACATCAGAGCGCAAACATTTTACTGCAGTATTGATAATAGTCTTATTTATTTTCAATTTGTCCCCGTTCCAAAATTTTCTTATATATATAAAGTAAAATTTAGGACAAAAATTGCTTTTTTATTACAATACACTTAATACTTCTTCAAAATCTTCCAGTCTGCAATCAGCAGTTAGTGATATTCTGAGTCTTGAAGTGCCTTCCGGAACAGTAGGAGGTCTGATAGCCGGTATATAATATCCCATCGAGCGTAACTGTTCAGACACTTTTATTGTCTTTTCGTTTCCACCGATTATAAGGGGTATAATGTGCGTTACGGAAGAAGTTTGTATTCCTCTTAACCGAAGAGAAGCGTGAACAGCTTTTGTCAGATGTTCAAGTTTTTGCTTTTGTTCTTCTATATAATCTCTTTTTTCTGTTAAAAGCCAGTTTGACCACGCAATATTAAAAGGTGGAATTGAAGTTGAAAAAATAAAAGAGCGGGCTTTATTAATCAAATAAGAAATTGTTTTTTCGTTTGATACACAAAATGCACCAAACGAACCCACTGCTTTCCCAAATGTTGCAGTGATTATATCCACATCCTTTCCGTAACTTACTCCGGCTAAAGTTTTACCAAAAGCACAAAATGCATGAGCTTCATCAATCATTAATAAACAATTGTATTTCTTTTTTAACTCTATTAACTTGTCGATATCAGCAACATCACCATCCATGCTGAAAACGGATTCTGAAACGATTATCGCTCTTTTATAATTGTTTCTTTTAGTTTGAAGCATTTTTTCAAGATTTTCATAATCAAGATGTCGATATCTGAAAAATTCTCCGCCGGAGAGCTTCATTCCGTCAATTATACTGGCATGGTTGAGTTTGTCCGAAAAAACAATGTCGCCTTTTCCACAAAGAGCTGATACTACCCCTAAATTTGCCTGATATCCGGTATTAAAAATCAGTGCTGATTCTTTGCCATAGATATTTGCAACTGTCTTTTCCAGTTCTTTATATTCCGGAGCCGAACCTGTTAATAATCTTGCTGAGGCTGAAGACAACAGACAATCAAATTTATTTAAAAACTCGTGTCTTAAAATCTCTTTTGTACTTAAACCTAAATAATCATTTGATGCAAAATTAATGTATTCAACACCATTAATAACAATTTTTCCGTCAGTTTTTGATTCAATGTCCGGAATAGTTCTCAGTTGATTGTTTTGTTTAAGTTTATTAAGCTCTTCCTCTATTCTGTCCATTTTTACCCCTTACCCTAGCTCTCTCCCCTTAAATTTACCCCCGTTGGGCAGGGTAGATTTTTCTTATTGCTTATTTAAAATTTCTTTTGCTTTTTCAAGCTGTATATCAGGTTTATTATCTTCGATAAAGTCAAAGTCTGTGCCGATTTCAATATCAGGTTTTATACCAAGTTTATTAATATCAGTTCCATTCGGAGTTAAATATCTCGCAATTGTTACATTTACGCCGGTGCTGTTCGGCAACGGAACTACTTTTTGCACCAGTCCTTTTCCAAAAGTTTTGTTACCTACGAGAGTAGCTTTATGAGTATCTTTCAATGCTCCTGATAAAATTTCGCTTGCACTCGCACTTGTACCGTTTACAAGGACTACAACCGGCTTATCAAGAGGAATTCCTTCGTCTTTTGCTCTTATTGTTTTCTTGTTTCCGCTTCTGTATATTATATCAACAATTGTACCTTTATTGATGAATCTGTCGGCTACAAAAATTGCATTATCCAGCAGACCACCGGTATTTCCTCTTAAATCTATAATTAGTGAATCAGTATCTTTTGTATTATTAAGAGCTTCTATAAATTCATTAGGGGTTGAACCGCTCATAAAGGTTATTATTTTTATGTACCCGATATGGTTATCTAAGATAGAGCTTTTTACTGATTTAATTTTTATTTCTTTGCGCTTAATAATTTTTGTGAGTTTTTTGCCGTCTCTTAAGATAGTAATTTCAACAACGCTGTTTTCAGGACCTCTTACTAAAGATGCGACATCAGATATATTCATACCTGCTATATCTTTTCCGTCAACTACACCAATGCCGTATATTTTTGAGGTTATTGAAGTTGTAAGCTCTTCAAAATCTTTCTTGGGCATAAATCTTGTGTAAGGTTCATCAAGACTTGCTATCATTGTATCAATAGCAACACGTGCATCATCCTGTGTCTTGATTTTACCCTGATATCTTGTTCTCCATCTGTTCCAGTTTTGATGATTTAAACTGGGTTCATAATATTCTTTGCTAATTACACGCCATGTTCTGTCAAACAATCTCTGTGGGGATATTTCATCACTGTTTATCAAATCCTGATGCAAAAAATACGAGTTTGTTTTGGTAAATGTTGACAAAAATACATTGTTAAAAACAACTAATATAAAAACGGACAATATAAAAATTAGTAATTGCTTTTTCTTCATATCTCAATTTAACATCAATGGTTAAATATAAGCAAGATACTTTATGAGTTTTGCATGCTTATTATAAACCGGTTTAAAATTTTATTGCTTATACTCAAAACCCGGTGAAGTCAGAGGTAAATTTTTATATCCGCTGTTTGCAAATACGGTTTTTCTTATGTATTTGTTTGTGTAATTACCCTTTTCCAGCAGTTGCTTTAAGATGTTCTCTCTTGTTACAAGCGAAGACTCTAAATTATTTGATTCCGGATACTGTTTTAAAATTTCAGTCCAAACAGTTGCTTCCATAGTCCAGGCATATGTTTCTTCGCTAAGAGAATTGTATTCATCCTGATGTAATGCTTCATGTGCTAAAAGAGCTGCCAGTGCCCCCGGCGGTGCATACTGGTGTTTGGGGTTTATAAAAATATACAATTTGCCCTTTTTCTTCCACCCTATAGCATCAAATGTTGAATATGCCTGATCGATTTCAGACAAATCTTTAAACTCGATTTTTACCGGATACTGAGTAATGTTATACCCTAAGATTGCTTTCCTTGAAAAATCTCCTGATGTTCCTTTGAGCATATCTAAGGCAACGTGAAATATCTGTTCTTTAGAAACTTTTTTATATTCTGGTGAAATGCTGTCTATATATTCCTGAGTATATTTTGCAGGTAATTTTACATTATCGGGAACAGGCTCGAATCCCTTAGCATGAACTTGTGAAAAAGTTAACATATATAAAATTAAAAGAGATAATACCTTTTTCATACCTTTAAAATCCTCTCTGTTATATTATTATATACTTTTTGTTTTACAAAAGTCAAAAGG
>CACWIL010000106.1:5970-11105 GCA_902760905.1 uncultured bacterium | reverse complement strand
CCTTCTGTTGGGTCTTCAGCCCCTTCGAATAAAATTTTTATAGCTTCCCAATAGTTTTTATTTTGCACTTTTTCCCAGGCAACTTCAAGATTATCCATTGCAGCTCTAAACCCATTCCAAGTCGTTGTAATCTCCGTTTGGAATCCGTCGGCATCCAAATATTGATAATATTTTTGTCCGTTTTTTGCCATTAAAACATTTACACAGCCACCTTTTGGCTGTTTAACCGTCTTTATACACGTTACCTGGATTTTTGTACCGTCATTTAAATAAACTTAGCTGATATTTTGAGCTTGAGAGCTGCTGTAAAACTCTTTTTGAATAGCCTTAGTAAGTTCTGCTTCACTCTTTTCATATTTTGAGGCAAGTTGTTTTACACTCAGACCCTTTTTATAATCAGCTATAATTAGTGATAAATTTATTTCCGCCATAAAAACTCCGTGTGTTTATAACAATAAATACGGAATTTTGCAGGAAAACTTTAATATTTTATCAATAGAGCTTGCGGAAAAATTAGTAAAAACGCCATAATTAAGTCATAATACGAAAAATTCGTATTTACAAAACTTAATGAATCGGCATTTTTTGTAAACTTTTGTTAAAAATTTGTCATTCTGAGGGAAATAGCAATTTAATCCCGAAGAATCTCTTTGAAATATAAGTTATAGTGATTCTTCACCCCTTAATTATTATTGGGTTCAGAATGCCAATATTTTACTGTAACATTGTATATAGTTACCTAATTTTAAATTGCGGAATATTTACAGTCGTTCCGGCAATAAGGTATTCATTACCTTTCCATTTTTTTACCGAACCGTTATATAATTTTACTGCGCCGGGATTTGCTTTTTTAAATTGTTCGCTTGCCTTTTTTATGTTATCAGGCGTAACTGCAATTCCTTGTTTTTGAAGTTCTCTTTTTAATAAACGGATATAGCCGTCATTTTCCTTTACTTTGTATTTTGTTGTGTTTTCGTTATTTTGTTGAGGGGGAGGTGTTTGTGAAACGTGATTGTTGTTTGAAACAATATTTACATTGCCATTATTATTTCCAACCGGATTTTCGCTTCTGTTAGCATTTAAATCAGCAACTTCAATCATGTATGCTGATTTAAGGAAATCTTCCATTGACATAACTACGTCTTTTTCAGGATTCCATGGATTTGCTAATACTACTTCATTATCTGTTACTCTTTTTATTGTTAAAGCGTGATTACCGCCTTTAATTACTTTGCCGTTAACTTCCTGAGAACTTACTCTAAAACCTGCAGTTGCTGCATAATTTTGTATTGTTCCGTTAACAGTTGCTCTTTTTAATTTTTCGATTAAATTTTTATTGTTTGCTGTTGTCGCTGCAGAAATTGCTTTATAACCTGAATCAGCTGACTGTAAGTTGCCAGAAGAATCCGTTATGTGCATTTGGAAATCTGAATCAATGTAACATACTGGAACATTCTTCATGTCATTTGTTAAATAAACTTCTGACGTTTTGCCGGTTAGAATAAATATAGCTTCTGAACCTGTTCCTGCACTTAAATAATCATCACCATTCAGATTTAGATTAAATCTTTTCATATATTCAGACGGTTTTAGTTTATTTTCATCCAGAGTTTCAGCAACGGCTTCTCTGTATTTTTCGTAGGCAATTTCCAGAAGCAGAACATCTTTGTCCCCGATTGAATATTTTGCTCCGGATTTTAGCATTGCTTCTCTTAGTTCTTTCGGTGTTATTGTGTATTTGTCGGGAATCCTGATTTTTGATTCATTAAAATTAGGATTTTTTGATTTTAAATCTTTTATTAAATTTTCTCTAGCTAGCTTGGCTCCAGGAAAGCTTATTACAAAGTTCTCGCCTTCTTGCGATATTATATCATTAAGAAGCTTTCCTCCGGCTTCACTGTTTGCAAGAGAATTTATGGCAGCAAGCAGATAACAATCTCCTCTGCCTTTTTGATACGCAGTATCAAATTTCCCGTCCAATTGTGAAAAGTTGTGTTCGCCAACTTTTTTGCCGTTGCCTTCGAATATTTCATCTCCGATAAGAATACCATCTTTATCAAATATATTAACAGTTCTTTGTTTAATTTTTGTTTTTTTGGCATCTTCATATTCAATAACCTCACTGGCAACTCCGCCTGCAACTCTATTTGCCAGATTTGGACCTTCATATTTTTCCTCTACATATACGCCTCTTTTATAATATGATTTTGATGCACTGGTTATTTTACCGTTTTCATCATATTCATATTTAGAATCAGAAGATTTGCCGTAACTGTCTTTTCCATGAATTGTAACTTCTTTTTTATTGCCGTTTGGATAATATGAATATTCCATTACAGAAGAAGAATTTGTGTATGAAGGTCTTAATTTGCCATTATCTATTTTAAATGATATTTTTTGTTCCGTAGTTGTCTGTTTTTGAATTTTACCATCTTTAAATTCTGCCGTAATAGCTACTCCGCCAGGCTTTTTAGTGGTTGTTTTCTTACTGAGATTACCTTTGCTGTCATAATCATAATGAGTGGAGGTTGTCTTTTTTCTTTCTGCTGTATTACCGTTTGGCAGGATAATCGGTTTACTGCCCAGGTGCTCTTCTGTTATTGAATCTGTAAGTTTTCCTGTTGTTGTATCATATTTGTATTCAGTAGTTAATTTTCTTTCTTTTTTGCCGGCAGTCTTAATTGACGTTTCCGAACTTTCAAGCTTTCCGTCTTCATTATAATGGTTTTGAACGGTTGTTTTTTCTTTAAGGCGGCCAATTTTATTATATAATTTTGTAGTTACTTTTGATGGTTTATCTCCACCATCATAGTCATATTCAATAACAGTTTTTTTCCCTTCTGTATCAACAATCTCTTTCTTTTTAAGAACTTTACCGGCATCATAAGTACAAGTAGTTACAGTTCCGTTAGCAGCCGTTGTTACTGTTGTACCTGAACCGTCACTGTTAAAATTTGATTTTATAGTTCTTCCGTCATTTGTTTTTACAGTTGTTTCCAGATTACCTTTAAATTGTCTTTCTACCATTGTTTTAAAATGATTTAAAATCCTTCTTGTTTTATTTGTTTTATCTGTAACGTTCAGCATTTTAAGAATTTCTTCATCATCTAAAACTTTGTCTCTTCCGGCATAATCATATATACTTTTTTTGATATCATAAGCTTCTTCGCTGCTTATTTTTCCATCTTTGTTTTTATCAAACAAAGATAATGCAGAACTCGTATCTGCTGCTATTGCCATCCCCTCAGTAAAGACACTTAATTTGACTTGTTGTTCATTACCCTGATTATCTTTAATTGTGATAACCTTTTTATCTAACTTTGCGCTTGATTTACTTACTTTATCTATGCTCATAAGATATCCTCTTTTTCTTGTATATCGGCAGAATTATTTTAAACTTTAGGAATTAATCAATAATTGTTACAAAAGTTCACAAATGATTTCAACAATTTTGTTATTGATATTACAAATATTCAATTATAGTGTGATATAATAACAATATATAGGTAGAATAGTTATTTTATGGGATTGATAATATGAAAACTGTTTTGGTAACAGGAGCGGGCGGATTTATTGGGTTTAATGTCGTAAAAATGTATTCTGAATACGGCTGGAGAGTTTTGGCTCTTGTTCATAACAAAATTCCTAATGAGCTTTACAACATAAATAATGTTGAAATTATTAAAGGTGATGTGACAGATACAGTTTTTATGCTGCAATTTGAAGGAAAAGTTGATGTGATAGCTCATGTTGCAGGATTAGCTAAAGATATCGGGCCGGAATCCGTTTTTAGAAAATTAAATTATGAGTCTGTAACTGTTTTGGCAAATTTGCCTAAAGAAAAATTTATATATGTATCAACTTCTGATGTATATGGAATAAAAGACTTTGGGGTAAATGGAATAAGTGCTGATGAGAGTACTCCGCTTAAAGAATATCCTAAAAATCCATATCCAAGATACAAAATCATGTCTGAAAACTGGTTAAGAGAAAATTGCTCAAAATACGTTATTATACGTCCTGCTGCAGTATGGGGTGAAGGCGATTTGACATTAGAAAAAAGAGTTATAGATTTTCTCTCAACTTCTCCTTATATTGTTCACTTTGGTAGGTGGAGGGGAAAATGCCGCTGGCCGCTTGCTAATGTCAAAAATGTTGCTAAAACTATTGTTGCAGTGAGTGAGACAGATAAATTTGACAATGAAGCAATTACAATTATTGATCCTAAAAGGACTACGATTGATGAATATTACCACGAAATTGCATCTAAAAATTTTCCTGAAAAGAAATTTAAAAATATTTATTTACCCCTGTGGATTGGGAAACTAATCGGGTTTATCTCAACAACAATATCCAATTTATTAAAACTAAAAGAGCCAATTTTTGATCCGACTTTTTATGCTGTGCATCATGTGAGTTCAAATCTTGATTTTTCCGGTGAAAAGATGGAAGAAGCAATAAAAACGCTTGAAGAAAAAGCAGCTGTTAAAATCTAATCCTCCAAAAACTCTGGCAGGATTTCATTGCTAAGCATTGTGCCTTTAAGATTAAAGGCATAACCTGTTGGTGTTTTTATAATATAATCCGAGTATTTTTCAAGAATGTTTTTATATTTACTTCCAAAATCAATACCAAATTTCTCTTTGATTCGTTCAACATTTACCCCTTCGGTTTTTCTGAATCCGAGGAAAATTTCTTCTTCCAGCTTTTCTTTATTATTTAAAATTCTTCCGTATTCATGTCTTGTGGGTTTATCCATATACTCTTCTAACGTGCAGTAATTTGAATACCTTACACCATCCGCATAACCATGCGCCGATACTCCGAAGCCGTAATATTCTTCATTATTCCAATAAGTCAGATTATGATGGGATTCAAAACCTTTTTTAGCAAAATTACTGACCTCGTATCGTACATAACCGGCATCTGTTAAGATTTCATTTACCCCTTCGTACATATCAGCCTGTATATCGTCATCAGGAATATTATCCGGTGTATGACTTCCCCAGTATGAACCGCCTTCAATTTTTAAACCGTAAGTTGATATATGCTGAATATCCAGTTCAATAAACTTATCTAAATCTTTCTTTAATCCCTCAATAGTCTGCCCCGGCAGTCCGTATATTAAATCGAGG
>CACWIL010000106.1:0-5953 GCA_902760905.1 uncultured bacterium | reverse complement strand
CTACTGTTTTTATAATTTGTTCCGAGTTATGCCTGCGCCCGATAAGTTTTAAAAGTTCATCATCAAAAGTTTGGGAGCCAATGCTCAATCTGTTAAAACCCAGCTCTTTTAAATTTTTTAAATAATCCGGGCTGCAGTCATCAGGATTAACTTCTATAGTAATTTCTGCATCAGGGGTAAATGTAAATTTTTTCACCAGTTTTGATAGTAAATCTAAGGGTAAAAGTGAAGGTGTGCCCCCTCCAAAGTAAAGAGTTTTAAGAGCTTCGCCTTTATAATTTATACTAATTTCTTTTAAAAGCGAATAAACATACCCTGTAATCATCTCCGGTTTATTAAAAGAAATAAATGAACAGTACTTACATTTACCCCTGCAAAAAGGAATATGAATATAACAAGCCTTTGGCATATATACCTACTCCTATTTACTCTTATTCATCCAGTTTAATAAAGTTAGAATCCCACCTCAAATCAAGATACTTGATTTTTTTATTTAGCATTTTAACCTGAGGAACAAGAGTTCTTAATCTTGAAATTTTATTATACACACCAGAGTTAAAACTTCCGAGTCTGATATTAACAGTCGGAATCTTCACATAAACATCTGAAGGAGTTCTGTAATCAATATATTCAACAGGCTCGCCAGAAGCATCTTCTATCATAAGTGCCAATTTTTTAAAGTTTAAAACTTTTGTTTTATCCCAATTTCTGTAATCATCACCAACTCCGTATGTGATTACGCGCACTGTCTGGTATTGTTCAGGAAGCGGCATATAATCCCTTCCTATAAGCTTTCCGTCTGAAGAAAAGAACGCAATCGGTTCTACGTCAATATCCGGTGCAATTGTAATAGCAGGAGTTCTTTCAATTATAATTATTTTAAGTCTGGCAGGAAAACCAAAGCGCCTGATATAAACATCCTGAATGGGTTCAAGCTGTTTTATGCTTTCTTTTAAATTATCAGTTTTTACAAGATAGATAGGTTTTGTAGAAACCTGATTTCTCCTGAGTGCTGATAATATTTTTTGTTCAGGAACAATTTTGTTATTAATAATCTCAAGAGCCGGACTGTTTAGGCTGTCAAATGCATTTTTATGCAGGCGCCATTCAGGCATTTTCAGAAGAAAATAACAAAGAGCAATTATCATAACAAGCATAAATAACTTCCAAAGTACACGCAATTTATTCAGTCTGCGTCTTGATTTTTTTATCTGACGTTTCAGTCTGCGCTGCTGTACTCTGTGTTGTTGATAATATCTCGCTTTTTGTATATATTCTTCGTCTGACATTATTTATTAAAACCTACGCTGTTTAGTATCATTAAAACAAGGTGATCATAGTCTATTCCCATAACTTTTGCCTGTGCTGGCAAGTCACTGGTATCAGTCATTCCCGGATTTGTATTTATTTCCAGGAAGTATGGTTCATCATCTTTTATCATAAAATCAACTCTTGAAACCCCGCTGCAGCCTGCTGTCTGATGAGCTTTAACTGCAATATTTTTAACTCTATTTGTTGCTTCTTTGCTTAATCCTGTTGCAGGAACTATAAACTCTGACAAACCTTTTGTGTATTTTGCATCAAAATCATACCATTCTGTTTTTGTTCGTATTTCAAGGATTTCTGTTGCAAATTCTTCTCCCGGATTACCTAAAACGCCAACAGTTATAAAGAATCCTTCGATAAACTCTTCTATTAGCACATCATCATTGAATTTTAGAGCTTCTTCATAAGCTTTTTGCAGCTCTTCTTGATTATTAACTTTAGTCATACCAAAGCTTGACCCTTCAGATACCGGTTTTGTTATAACGGGATATTTTAATCCTGCTTCTGTGACTTTCTTATTTACTTCCTCGCCTTTTCTTACGAAAACAGATTTAATAAGCGGTATATCTTTGCAGGTGGAAAGAACACGTTTTGTATATTCTTTGTTCATACAAATTGCACTGGACATAACGCCGCAGCCAGTATATGGGATTTTTAAAATTTCCAAAATTCCCTGGATGCAGCCGTCTTCTCCGTATTTCCCGTGCATTGTATTATATGCGTATTCAAATCCTTTAAGGTCATTCATAATGTTTGGCGATACATCTACAAGTTCCGCATTTTTATATCCGAGTCTGTGTAAAGCTACAAGTACATTCTTTCCTGAGCGCAGAGAAACCTCTCTTTCTGATGACATACCTCCGCAAAGTACTGCAACTTTTGCATCTAATGGGACAATATATTCCATAATTCTTCCTCTTTTTCAGTTTTGTCACCCAAGAATATTATCTCGGGTTTTAGTTCTATTGTGTATTGTTTTTTTACTGCATTATACATCATAACCATTAAAGTTAAAATATCTTCTGATGTAGCATCACCTTTGTTTACAATAAAGTTTGCATGATTTTCCCAGACTTTTGCTCTTGGTAAATCAAATGACTTAACTCCCGCTTTGTCCAGTAATCTTCCTGCTGAATCGTGTTCAGGGTTTTTAAAAACGCTTCCTGCATTCGGGTGGGCCAAAGAAGGCTGAATATTTTTTCTGAACTCCATATTCCTGTCTATAAGTGATTTTATTTCTTCCGGAGTACCTTTTTTTAAATCAAATTCTGCGTGAAGTAAAATATACCTTCCTGACTTTAACAGCGAATGGCGGTAAGAAAAATCCAGTTCGTCTTTTTTCTTGTAAACAATCTCTTTAGATTCTTTATCAAACAGACAGCACTGAGTGAGATAGTCGGATATACTCTGACCATGTGCACCGGCATTCATGCAGACATCACCGCCTATTGAACCGGGAAAACCTATCATAAACTCAAAACCGCTAAGTCCTGCCTCTGCAGTTTTTTGAGAGAGCAAAGGACCTTTAACTCCGGCTGAAGCGAAAACGTGAGTTCCTCTTATCTCAAACTGTTTTAGTTCTGTTGTAAGTATTACTTCTCCGTCAAAACCGTTAGAAGAAAAAAGTATATTAGAACAGCTTCCTAAAACTATTGCATCAGGTTGCTCTCTTAAAAGCTCGGAAAACTCAGACTGAGTTTCAGGGAAAAATACTTTTTTAACTATTCCGCCGATTTTATATGTTGTTAAATTTTTTATCTCAAAATTTTCTTTGATTATCATACCAATTCCAAATTCTCAAGCTCTTTACCTAATGCAGTAATTGTTCCGGCTCCAAGACCTATTACAATATCTCCTTTTTTCAGTGTCGGAAGAAGTGATTTTGCAACCGATTTCATGTCCCCGCCTATAAATTCGGAATTTATATCAGAAGCAAATCTCTCGCCTGTAATTCCTTCAATTTTATCTTCTGACGCTGCATAAACATCAGTAACGATAACTCTTCCTGCTTCATCAAAAGCATTTTTAAACTCATTCCACAACGCTTGTAACCTTGTATATCTGTGTGGTTGAAATACTGCAACAATGTGTTCTTTTCCGAATTTTAATGCAGCTGAATTTAAAGTTGCCTTAATTTCTGTTGGGTGATGTGCATAATCATCATATACTTCGATTCCGTTTAAGTCACAAACTTTCTGAAATCTTCTTCCCATTCCCGTAAAACCGTAAAAGCAATCTTTGATATCACTTATATTAACTCCTGCTTCTGCCAGTGCAGAAACAACTGCAAGCGTGTTATAAACATTATGAACTCCTGATAGCTGAATCCTGATAGCTGTCAGCAGCTCTCCTCTTTTATAAATATCAAAAGTTGTACCTTCTTTTGAGTATTCAATGTTTTTAGCCGTATAATCCGCATTATTTAAACCGTAAGTAATGAAATTTCCGCTTAACTGATTTACTCCCGAATTATCATTGTTAACCAGTACTTTTTTAGAATGGGATATTGCCATATTGAATGTTTTGATAATATCACTCATTCCGTTTTTGTAAAAGTCCAGATGGTCTTCTTCTAAATTGTTAATAACTAAAATATCGGGATTATATTTTACAATTGTTCCGTCACTTTCATCAAGTTCTGCAACAAAGTATTTGCCGCTTTTATGCTGTGCGTTTGTATGAATATCCGGAACGATTCCTCCGTCTACAAAAGAAGGTTCTAAGCCTGCTTTATCAAGAACATAGGAACACAAACCGCTTGTTGTTGTCTTACCATGCGTACCTGAGAATCCTATAAAAGTTTTGTTTACTCCTTGAGCCTGTTCTGCAATCTCTTTTAACATGTCTGAACGGTGATAAATTTTTAGTCCAAGTTCTTTAGCTCTTAAAAGTTCAGGATTATTATCTCTTATAGCAGTGCTGACAATTACGGTTGCTCCATCAGGAACATTTTCAGCGTTATGTCCTATCGTAACCTTTGCACCAAGTTCTTTTAATGCACTTATATATTTTGAGTCGGCAATATCGGAACCGCTTACAGAATGACCGTCTTCCAGCAAATATTTTGCTAATCCGCTCATCCCTATTCCGCCGATTGCAATAAAATGATAAATACCCATCTTTTCTTCTCTCCAAGTCTAATAACTTGATTATAGTACAAAGGGGTAAATGAATAAAGGGGTAAATTAGTAAATAATTATTTTTAAAATTAATTGTAACATTTTGTAAATATTATTTTAAATTTAGTCAATCTAAGATATTGAGCAAACTTTTAGAAAATGCAAAAAGTGTAGTTAATGAAAAAGGAGACAAAAATGAACGTAAGACAAAAAATCGGATTAGGAATTATAGCACCGCTGAGAATACCTAGATTTCCACCATAATATAGATTTAGCAATCAGTAAAATGAGTATGGCAAAAGATGCCGAATTTAAAGCAAAATTAAACATGGATTCAACAAAAGTATCAGATACAATGGCTAAAGAAATACTGGACGCATTGCATAATTCTGAATTTGCAAAACAATACGAAAGAGATCACCAGAATTTTGTAAACAACATCCTTAATCAACACTAAAGATGTCTTTGATATCTTCCATAGTAAGTGACTTCGTAATGTTTCTGTCAATAGATACTACGCTGTCAACGAGGTCACGCTTACGTCCTTTGATTTTTTGTATTTTTTCTTCAACCGTATTTTTGGTAATAAGTCTGTAAACAAATACTTTCTTTGTTTGTCCTATACGATAAGCACGGTCTGTTGCCTGATCTTCGACCGCTGGATTCCACCATGGGTCATAGTGGATTACATAATCCGCACCAGTCAGGTTCAAACCTGTACCGCCGGCTTTTAAACTTATTAAGAATATCGGTATATTCGGGTTATTATTAAAGTTTTCAACGGCAGCCTGTCTGTCTTTTGTTTTACCGGTCAGGTATTCAAACGGAATACCTTCTCTCTGAAGCCAGCCTTTAATAATATCAAGCATATCTACAAATTGGCTGAACAAAAGGATTCTGTGTTTTTCGTCAATAATTTGCTTAATCATATCTTTAAGGTATTCAAATTTACCCGATTTCATATCACCTTTAACATGTTCTTTGTCGTAAAGTCTCGGGTGACAACAGATTTGACGCATACGTAATAAAGCTGAGAAGATAGACATTCTGCTCTTTTCAAGACCGTTCTGTTCAATACTCTTGAAGAGTTCTTCCTTAGTAGAGTCAAGAACTTCAAGATAGAAATCACGCTGCTCATCAGTAAGTTCGCAGTATGCCATATTTTCAACTTTATCCGGCAAGTCTTTTGCAACATCTCGTTTCATACGTCTTAAGATGAACGGGAATATCTGAAGCTTCAAACGCTTTTCAACTGTCTTATCCTGTCTTTCCATAATCGGTGTAACATATCGGTAATTGAACTCTGCTACATTAAACAGGAAGCCAGGCATTAAGAAGTCAAATACAGACCAGAGTTCTTCAAGTTTGTTTTCAATCGGTGTACCAGAAAGTGCAAGCTTATGGTCTGACTGAAGTTCCTTAACAGATTGCGCTGTTTGGGATATTGCATTCTTAATATTCTGAGATATACCGCGACCTACAAGTTCCTTCATAACGAAAGGCTTGAA
>CACWIL010000105.1 GCA_902760905.1 uncultured bacterium | reverse complement strand
TGGTAACGTAGTTTCTAACGGAACTGAAGAAATTGTTGATAACTTAGGTGATGCAGTATCTGATACATTCTGCTTACACCCGCTTAAAGGTGCTAAGAGTGTTGGAAGCGGCGTAATTGCAGTTGGTAAAGGTGCTACAAACATCGTTAAGACAACTACAACAGGTGTATTCGGTGTATGTTATGAATTAGTTGACGAAGTTAAGTACATCATTGTTCCTAACACAACTAACGATTCTGCATTGAATCCTGATGAAGTATTAACTATTCAGTTTTAATAATTGACAGTTAAACTATAAGTTAGTTAAACAGGCTGTGGATTTATCCACAGCCTGTTTTTATTATAATTTTTGTCAAAATATATAATCACATCTGTCGATTACATTTGTACCGGTTCATAGTCTTTGATTAAAAGTTCCGGATAATTAGTTTTTAAATCTGTTATAGTTAATTCTTTTATTGAATGATTATTTCTTGGAATAATACACAAACCTGCATTATATTTAGCTTGCCTTTTGTATTGTTCTCCCATAATTTCTTTTAATTTTGTGTAATAATTCCCTGCATAATCAGTAATACCAAGTTGAGGGTCAATAATTATTGCGTCTTTATTTTTAAGGAATAATATTTCGCCATTTTTTACAATTTTGTCGGTTATGAAAGCAACGCCGTGGTCTAAACCGTTAATACGGCCGGAAAAAATATTTTTTTGACCGTTTAATTTTCCGATAATAGTTGCTAAATCAACTTCTTCACCACCATTTCCGATTTTATTTTGTTTCATATTTTCTATTAATTTTTTTTGTGGATATATGCCTTGTTTCATTTCAAGCCTGAAAGCATCCAGTTTAATTTGTATTTTTTTTAGTATTTTAAGCAGTGGCGTACTAATATTTTCATTTTGTCTGTATAATCTTTGTTCAAATTCATACGGTGAAATGTGCGGATATACATTTTTAGCTTTTCTTTGCAGAATTTCTATTGATTTCAATGGTTTTTTCATTCCAAATGATGTTTGATTTGATAATCCGTAATTTTCAATTCTATTCATTTCAGTCTTCCTTATTTTGACTACATAAATTTTGTTATCCAATGTAAGTTCACTGAACATTCAAAATTGCCTAAGCATTGAAAACAATTTACAAAAGTTTACAAAAAATTTTTCACTTAACATAAATTCCAAAAAAACACGTTCTATAGCAAAGAGAACGTGTTTTTATTAGTAGGTCAGGCATTACCTGAAATTAACTTTATTAAAGCTCAGATGTACAATGTGGGCATTTTTTAGCATTAATAGGAATTTGAGTGCAGCAGAAAGGACATTCTTTTTCTGTTGCAGCTTCTTCAGCTTTTTCTTCTTTGCAGGCTTTTTCTTTGATTGTGTTAACAGCTTTAATAATTGCGAAGATTGCGCAGGCTACGATTAAGAAGCTGATAACGGTATTAATAAACAAACCGTAATTAATAGTTACAGCACCAGCTTTTGCTGCGGCATCAAGAGAATCATATTTTTCACCAAGCGGAAATAAAGTAAAGTAAAGGTTAGAAAAATCAACTTTACCCAAAACAAATCCGATTGGCGGCATAATAATGTCTTTTACCAGAGAATCAACAATTTTTCCAAACGCAGCACCAATAATGATACCGACTGCCATGTCCATTACATTTCCGCGTAAAATGAAATCACGCAGTTCTTTTCCTAAATTTTTGAACATAATAAACTCCTTTTTCTTACAAATTTATAGTATCAAAATTTTATAAATACCGCAAGAATTAAACTTACTTGCTACTAAATTATTTTCATGAGAGAATAATTTTAGCTGGTAAAACAGCATAATCGTAGTGTGATTTTGCACAAACAATGTATGTTGGGTTTACTTACCCAACAACAAAATAAAAGATGATGAGGTTAACCCCTCACCCTAGCCCTCTCCCTCAAGGGGCGAGGGGAAAAAGAAAAATAGTGGGTCGGATTTACCAATCCGACAAAGAAAGAAAAAGTAGTAGGGTGCAATTATATGCACCAAAAGAAAATAGAAGGAAAAAGAAAAATGGCTAGAAAAACTCCATTAGAAAAAATCAGAAATATTGGTATTGCCGCTCACATCGATGCAGGTAAAACCACTACAACTGAAAGAATCCTGTTCTATACAGGTAAAACTCATAAATTAGGTGAAGTTCACGATGGTGCAGCTGTTACCGACTTTATGGAACAAGAAAGAGAAAGAGGTATTACTATTCAATCAGCTGCAGTTACTGCTGAATGGAAAGGACACCAAATCAATATTATCGACACCCCAGGGCACGTTGACTTCACAATTGAAGTTGAACGTTCACTCCGTGTATTAGACGGTGTAATCGCTGTATTCTGTGCAGTTGGTGGTGTTCAGTCACAATCTGAAACAGTTTGGAGACAAGCTAACAGATATGAAGTACCTCGTATGGTATTCGTTAACAAAATGGACAGAACAGGTGCAGACTTCTACCGTGTAGTTGATCAAATTAAAAACAGATTAGGCGGAAATGCTGTTCCTATTCAGTTACCTATCGGTGCAGAAGACAAGTTTACTGGTTTGGTTGACCTTATGACTATGAAAGCTGAAATCTACACTAACGACTTAGGTACTGATATCAGAGAAGAAGAAATTCCTGCTGAACTTGCAGAAAAAGCTAAAGAATATCATGATGCTATGGTTGAAGCTATCGCAGGTGAAGATGATGATTTAATGGAAAAATTCTTCGAAGATCCTGATTCAATTACTATTGATGAACTCAGAGCAGGTTTGAGAAAAGCGGTTTGTAACAATAAAATCGTTCCTGTTTGCTGCGGTACAGCATTCAAGAACAAAGGTGTTCAATTGTTGTTAGACAACGTTGTTTACTATATGCCGTCACCGGTTGATGTTAAAGCTATCGAAGGTGAACTTGAAGACGGTACTAAAGTTGAAAGACATTCTTCTGACTCAGAACCGTTCTCATCATTGGCATTCAAAGTTATGACAGACCCGTTCGTTGGTCGTTTAACATTTATGAGAATATACTCAGGTGTTATTACTTCAGGTTCTTATGTTCTTAACGCTTCTAACGGTAAGAAAGAACGTATCTCAAGATTAGTTCGTATGTATGCTGATCAAAGACTTGAAGAAACTGAAGTTTACGCAGGTGATATCTGCGCAGCAGTTGGTTTGAAAGATACTACAACAGGTGATACTCTTTGTGATGAAAAAGCACCTATTATCTTGGAAAAAATCAACTTCCCTGAACCGGTTATCTCAGTTGCTATTGAACCTAAAACAAAAGCTGACCAGGATAAAATGGGTATTGCTCTTCAGAAACTTGCTGAAGAAGATCCATCATTCAGAGTTAAATCTGATACAGAAACAGGTCAAACAATTATTTCAGGTATGGGCGAACTTCACCTGGATATCATCGTTGACCGTATGTTAAGAGAATTCAAGGTAGAAGCTAATATTGGTAAACCACAGGTTGCTTACCGTGAAACTATCAGAGGAACTGCTGATCAGGATTCTAAATTTATCCGTCAGTCAGGTGGTAAAGGTCAATACGGACACTGTAAAGCAAGAATCATGCCTGCAGGCGAAAACGAAGGTTTTGTATTTGAAAACAAAATCGTCGGTGGTGCTATTCCGAAAGAATACATCGAACCTACAAGAAAAGGTATGGAAGAAGCTCTTGAAGGCGGTATCTTAGCGGGTTATCCAATGATTGACGTTAAGGTAGAACTTTATGATGGTTCTTATCACGAAGTTGACTCTTCAGAAATGGCATTCAAAATTGCAGGTTCTATGTGTATAAAAGATGGTTGTAAGAAAGCTCAGCCATGTATCTTAGAACCTATGATGAAGGTTGAAATCGAAATTCCTGATGAGTTCACAGGTACAATTATCGGTGACATCTCTCGTCGTAGAGGTCGTGTTGAAGGTCAGGAACCTCAAGGTAACACAGGTAACGTAATCGTTAGAGCTGTTGTTCCTTTGGCTAATATGTTTGGTTACGCTACTGACTTGCGTTCTAACACACAAGGTCGTGGTACATTCTCTATGGAATTCCAGAAATACGAACAAGTTCCGGCTAATATCGAAAAAGAAATTATCGAGAAGGCAGGCGCTTCTAAGTAGGGGTAAATAGAAGTAATTGTGCATTAAAATGCACGCTACACAATATAAAAATACGTTCAATCATTTTGGTTGAACGTATTTTTTATTAAAGATATTTATGTAGCGTACGTTTTAACGCACGAACACAAAATTGGATTACTGTGATATTTATAAGCTTTTTATAATTTTATCCGCTTCCTTAATGTTGCCACTTTGAGCAACGTGAAGGGCATTTTTTAACCCTAGAAGAAATTTAGTATCTTTCAATGAACAACCTATTCCAAGCATTTTTAATTCCTCATCGGATAGTTTTAATAAATCATCAATAATTTGTTTTGAATCTGTTATATCTGCCAATTTTTGAAGCGTTGGATTTAATTTAAGAGATTTATAACTAAACATAGCTTGAATCGCATCTAATGCGTCACATAAATATTCTTGTGCTAATTTTTCTGAAGAAAAAGATTTATCAACAAGATTTTCATACGGTAAATCGTTTAAATATAACCTTAGCTTACCATCTTTAAATGCAAGATTGATTGAATCATAACCTAAAGCAATATTATTTTTAGACAACAATTTGACATCTTTAACTAATTCTGAACATATAGAAGGTAATGTTTCTTCATTAATTTGTGATACATCGATGTATTTATCTAATAGAGCATTTGGATTTTTCTTATCGAATATTACAAAAGAATGTTTATCATATGGCTTTGACACAAGTGCAGGAATAGTAAGACCGTCAGCTTTCACTTTTATAATTTGGCAATAGTCATTTGTTAATAATCCTAATTCTTTTATTTTTTTAGTATTAGCCACTTCGTATGATTAAATGCCTTTAAGCCTTTCCATTGACTGCATATTTCTAAAGCTTCTTCTTTTGATATAATGGGAAGTTGTTGTAAGGAATCGAATTTTGTTGAAAAATGTGTTACATCACCTTCAAGTTTAGGCGCATATTTTAACCCGATTAAATCTGATTTTTTGATAGCCGGCTGAAAAGTTTCAACAGAAAAACCTTTTCCTGAAGCTTTGCACCATTTTTGAACTCCTTTGTTAAATATCTCTGCACCCTTAAGTGCTAATTCAGAATACCCCATAGCTATATCCTTTTAACTTTATTATTTCCCATCTTATTAAAATATCTTATATTTATATAAAGTATTTTTACTTACAGAAATTGCTATTGCGTTGCCAAATATTACAGTAAATCTTTATGATTCTTGGTTGAAAAATATACAAAATATGTTAAAATATAAATATAAACGGACTGGCGGAAGCGGTAACTTCCTCCCTCGTTTCGTTTAGAGTGTTGAAGTACCTCTAGCCTTTATGGTTGGGGGTACTTCTTATTATGAATAATATCAAAAATAGCATTATTAATGTTAAATTGAGTTCTTGCATAATAACACCACCTCCTCTCATTAGACTATCAACCAAGTTGAAGTGTATTTTGTCGCCGTAGTCCTATAAAAGGTTTCAAGAGGTATGTCCGTTTAAAATTATCAATGTACTTATTTGCTAATCTTATCAAAATTTTAATATAATTTCAATATTATTTCTTATTATATTCAATATATTGATAATGAAACCTCAGGGTAACACAGGTAGCGTAATTGTTAGAGCAGTTGTTCCGTTGGCTAACATGTTTGGTTACGCTACTGACTTACGTTCTAACACTCAGGGTCGTGGTACATTCTCTATGGAATTCCAGAAATACGAACAAGTTCCGGCTAATATCGAAAAAGAAATTATCGAAAAAGCAGGAGCAAGTAAGTAAGGGTAAATAGAGTAAATATAAATTAAAAGCAAGGTGCATTAAATAATGCACCTTGCTTTATAAGTTTATATTAGCGTTATACCGGAACTTCTCCGGGGAAAAACATTTGACCGACATTTTCTTTATTACCAAAAACTTTACCGAAAAAGTTTTTGACTTGTCCGACAACATCACACAAATATTCTTTATTGGTGGTAGTTTCATTTGAAAAACCTGATGAATGTGCGCTTATTGTCAATTCCCCATGATTCCAGTCATAACTGCCTCCATGTTCCTGAGATGAAAATAAAGGTTTTTTCGGATCATAAAAGCCTCTTGTACTCAGGTTTTGTGCTCCTGTTTCTGAGTTTACAAAATTAAAATTGTAATCGATTCTTCCATTTTCCGCTGCCGTAAAGGAACCGCTTGTCAGAGATCGTTCACCGTCTCTAAACGTAAAATTAATTGTCTGTGAGCTTTCACTTTTATTATAGCCCCATTTTATATTCGGTTTCTTTGCTTTTGGTACAAAAGCTTTTGCTATAGTTCCTGACTTGTCTAACCGGCTGACAACCTGCCTTGATAATGTTTCTGTTTTACTAAAACGGGAAGACAATTCCGATAATAATTCAGTTGAAAATCCCAGTGCCTGTACAATTACTTTCCCCATAGTAATCTCCTTATCTAAATCCTTATTTCTTAATACATCTTATATTTATATAAAGAGATTTTACCGTGGAAAATTGCTCTTATGTTACAAAATATTAATTGCTTACAGCAAAATATATTTACCCCTTACCCCTAAATATCGCTGTATTTATTTTTTTCAAAACAAAGAATATTGATTAGAGAAAATATCATAACAACGATAAGGAGTACAACTGCGAGGGCTGATGCATATCCTAAATCAAGATTTTCAAAAGCCCGTTCGTAAATATAGTAAACAATGGTTTTTGTTGAATCAAGCGGTCCGCCTTTTGTCATAACGTATATTTCCGCAAAAACTTTCATTGCAGAGATTGTACTTATTGTTGAAACAAGAGCAATAGTCGGCATAATGTGTGGAATAGTTACGGTTAGATGTTTTCTTAAAAATCCTGCGCCATCAATGTCACAGGCTTCATAGAGCTCCTGCGGAACACTCATGAGCGAAGCCAGATAAATCATCATATAGTATCCGATACCCTTCCAAATTGTTACAACTGCAACTGAAAACAGTGCCCAGTGTGTATCAATAAGCCAGTTTATCGGAGGTATATTAACAAGAGATAGTGCGTAATTTAAAATACCCTGACCTGCATAAAGCCATTTGAAAGCAATCGCTGCAACAACAATTGAAACAATTACAGGAAGATATAAAAGTATTTTGTATAATGTTATTCCTCTTATTTTCTGGTTTATTAAAATTGCCAAAAAAAGCGGAAATGTAACTAAAAACGGAACTGCAATTACAAGATACATAAATGTATTAAACATAACTTTGTAAAAAATCGGCTCTTTAAAAAGTTTTGCGTAATTGTCCAAACCATTAAAAGTAGGATTATAAATGCTTGATGAATAATCAAAAAAA
>CACWIL010000104.1 GCA_902760905.1 uncultured bacterium | reverse complement strand
GAAAAGTATATATAAGCAGCAATTCCTCTATTCTTGATGCACTTGGTGCAGCAGGCGGAGTAAAGAAAACCGGTACTTTAAGAAATATAAAGTATAATGGAACTTATGTAGATTTGTATAGATCATTATTCCTCGGTGATGATAAGGGGATAATAGTAAAAGCAAACGATAAAATATTTGTAGAAAAAATCGGTAATACCACAGCGCTTAAAAATGGTGTTACAAGGCCTGGTATATATGAATTTAAGCCTGGTGAAACTTTAAAAAATATTATTAAATATGCAGGAGACTTGCTGGTAACAACCGGTCAGGATGAAGTTACAGTGGTTGGTTTTGATAAAAAATTAAAACAAAAAGTTGCCAGGAACTTAATGTGGGATGTTGCACAATCAAATGTATTAAAGAATGGTGATTCGTATGAATTTAAAGAATTGTATAACGGAGTAGAGAATTTAGTCACAATTCAGGGTAACATCAAACACCCTGCAACATACGCATATAAGCCGGATATGCGCTTATCTGACATATTAAAATCTGAAGATGAATTGCTTGAAGAAACTTTTATATATCAGGCTGTAATCAGAAGAGTATCAGGAAAAAATAATGAAGTAGAAATAATACCGGTATTTTTAAAAGAATTTTTCAATGGTATGAATGATCCGATATTACAACCTCGGGATGTTATTACAATATATAAAAGCACAAACTCAGAATTTGTTGATATATATGGTTGTATTAACAATCCAAAACACATTCCTTATACACCAAACATGACATTAAAAGATGTTATGTCAGACGTACAGTTTATGGAATCAGAAGTTAAAAATGCTTATAATGTTCAATTTGATACAGAAAAGAAAAATGGAAATGTAAAATTGGCAGTATCAACAGAAAATACAAATAAACTAATTCCAGCAGAAAATGTTGCCGTAGAAATTACGAAAAAGAAAGGTGATGTTCAAATTTATTATATGTATGACATAATGATTAATGCAGACAAAATGAGTTCAATAAAAATTTCTCCGGAAGACAAAATATTTTTTAGAACATTAAGACCAAGCGAAGTTATTAAAAATGTAAAAATATCAGGGTTTGTAAAAAGACCTGGTGTATATTCTTTCATAAAAGGGCAACGCTTATCAGATATTATAACAACAGCTGGTGGCTTAGATGATGATGCTGATTTGAGAGGTATTGTTTTCAGACGTGTATCACTTCATTCTAAACAAGTAAAAATAGCAAAGAAAAATAATGAACGTGATATCAAATTATTAGAAGGAAGAATTGCAGCCGGTTATAAACAAACAGAAGTTGATACAAATACAAAACTTGAAATGATTAAACAATTAAAAGGTGAACAGGATGAATTTGTATCGAAATATGACGGACAAATTGCTTTAAATATTAAAA
Source organism: uncultured bacterium (assembly GCA_902760905.1). Classification (GTDB taxonomy): domain Bacteria; phylum Cyanobacteriota; class Vampirovibrionia; order Gastranaerophilales; family Gastranaerophilaceae; genus CAG-196. The sequence goes on along the minus strand of CACWIL010000104.1, from coordinate 3,807 downwards.
ATAATGATATTGATAAAATCGATAAGGATGACAACGTATTATTGCAGGATGGTGATGATATATATATTCCAAGAATCACCAACTATGTCGCTGTACTCGGTGAAGTTTATAATGAACAATCATTTATATATACTCACGGTTCGGTAAAAAAATACATAAAACAAGTTGGGGGATATACACCAAACGCAAATCGTTTTAGATTATATAAAGTTGGTGTAAACGGAAAAGCGCGAAAAGTTCATATGTCAACGAAAGTAGCACCTGGTGATACAATTGTCGTTCCAAGAAGAATAGCCGGCAACGACTGGATAACACCTATTTGTCAAACACTCCAAGGACTTGCTTCAATATTCATTATTGCATTTGCAATCAATAGATGGTAAAGGTAAATTTTATACAATGAAGGAAAAACGTAATTATAACAGACGATATCCGGCGGATTACGGATTAATAAGAACAACTTGGATTACATTTTTCTTGTGGTTTGTAGTTTGGCCGGCAGCGTTTCTCTGGTACACAACTTGTATTAAAGGCTGGAAGAATGTTGACAGAAAAAAAAGATATGTATATACTTCAAACCACCAGTCATATATTGATCCTCCGTTAATATCGGTTGTTGCAAATGCTCCTGTTGCTTATATGGCAAAAAAGGAACTCTACGAACACAGGAATCCTTTGATAAGATTTTTGGTGATAAGTTTAGGTGCATTTTCAGTGGATAGGGAAAATCCGGAAAAAGCAACAATAAAAACAATTATTGATATAGCAAAGCATACACAATGGAATATCGGGATGTTTCCTCAGGGAAGACAGGTAAAAGAGGGTGAAAAATTCAATGATATAAAACCAGGTTTTGTTGCGATTGCAAAGCTTGCTAAAATGGATATTGTACCTGTTGCTATTTGTAATTTTACAGGATATACCTGGATTCCTTTTATGAAACATTTAACTTTAAAAATAGGGAAGCCAATATCTTATGAACTTCCGGAGGAAGAAATTGTAAAGCAGTGGGTTGATTATATGAAAGAGAATGTCGAGGGGTAAAGGAGTAAAACAACTCCTGAATATTGAATATACGTTTGGCTTATGGTAGCCTATAAATAGCTTAAAATCAGAGGAGAATTATAATGAGAGTAAAAGAACAAAAAGCCATGTGGCAATCGAACTCAATGGGTGCTTTAGACGGGCTTAAACTTAAATTCAATAACTTTGTAATAGACCAGACAATTAATTATTTGGGACATAATTTTTCAAAACAAAAACTCGTAAATTTAGCCAAAATATTTGAAAAAATCGCAGGTTCAAAAGGCGGTATAAATCACGCAAGAAGAATGCAGTGGCTTTTTGAATCAGAACACGCTCATCTTTTTTGGTGGAAAAAGATTTTAACCGAACTTCATCCAAATTGCAGAAATAAATGGATTAAAAACTTTTTCGTTAACGGGTATTATGGTGATAACCTGAGAAAAAGAACAGAGTTCAATGAAAAGAACGGATTTTTCCCGCCAACAGTTTTACTTGCAAGTATAACAAAAAATTGCAACTTCCATTGTAAAGGCTGTTGGGCACATGAATATGATGTCAGAGAAGACTTAACAAAAGACAAATGGAGAGAGATTTTTACAGAAGCACGTGATGTTATGGGTATTCATATATTCCCAATCGTTGGTGGCGAACCTTTTATCAGAAAAGAATTTTTGGAACTTTGTGAAGAATTTAATGACTGTACATTTATTACGTTTACAAATGGCTCTTTGATTACCGAAAAGACTGTAAAAGAAATTCAGAGATTAGGTAACGTTCAGCCAATGTTCTCAATAAGCGGTTTAAAAGAAAATACTGATGCCGTAAGAGGTGAAGGTACTTTTGATATGGTTATGGAAAAAATGGATATGCTGCGTAATGCCGGTATATTCTTTGGTGCTTCTGTTGTTGCAACATCTCAAAACTGTGATGAAGTAACATCTGATGATTTTATGCAAATGTTATCTGACAAAGGCTGCCTGTGGACCTGGTTCTTCCATTATGTTCCGGTTGGGGACAGTCCTGATATCTCTATGACACCAAACGCAAATCAAAGAAGACAAATCTTAAAAGCAGTTTATAATGCCAGAAATACACTTCCCATGATGACAGTTGACTTCTGGGGTGACGGTCCAGAAATGATGGGTTGTATTGCAGGAGGAAGACAATACGTTCACGTTAACCCTAAAGGTGATGTTGAACCTTGTACATTTGTTCACCTGGCAACACATAACGTAAATAATTGCACTTTAACTGAAGCTCTTGCTTCACCGTTTATGAGTGCCGTAAGAAACGGTATTCCGTATGAAGACGGAAATATGCTCAGACCTTGTATGATTGTTGACAGGCCTGACGTTTTAAGAAAATACTATCAGGAGTTTAAACCTTATGAAACTCATGAAAATGCTGCAGCTTATTTAACAGATCCGCAGATTACTTCTGAGATTGATAAATATTCATCAGAAGTAAAAGAGATTTTAGATAAAGACTGGAGAGAAAACCTCTGGATGACAATATTTCCGCTTGAGGGCGAATATTATATTGACAGAGATCACTTCTGTTCAACCGAAAAACCAGAGGGGGAAAATAAAGCAGCTGAACATTCTTGCAATGGTCAGTGTGCAGGCTGCGGTTGCCAGGGGTAAATATAAAGGTTAAATAGGGGTAAATAAATTAAGCCGGACTAATATGCTCAACTTATAGTTCTAAAAGTATTAGAGTTGTTCCGTAATTATATTGCGGAACAACTCATTCTTTTGGACTTTATTTTATTAACTTTTTATTCTAAAATACGAATATGATGAACTGCGTCTTGATAGTAACAAACTTTAATGCCGGGCGTAAACGAGCGGTCAGGTATAAAAAGCGTGTAATTGATTTTGTATTAAAATATACTAAATCATTTAAGTTTGTTGATATTGATGAATTCAGAGAAACAGATCTGGCTCCGTATGATACTATTTTTGCAATGGGAGGAGACGGTACTGTTAATAAAATTATTCCATATATTGTTAATACGGATAAAGTTTTGGGAATAATCCCATGCGGGACTGCAAATCTTCTGGCAGCAAAGCTCGGTTTATCAGGGAATATAAATAAGACTTTAAAAATAATAGAAAAACAGAATGTAAAAAAAATAGATGTTTTTGATATTAATGAAAACAAATGTGTCCTGAGATGCGGATTAGGGTACGATTCAGATATTATATGTAAGACACCTCAGTCATTAAAAAATCGTTTTGGGTATTTTGCTTATTTTATTGCGGGGATAATTTTTGGTTTCCGGTTAAAAAACAAAGAATATAAAATGACAATTGATGGGGACATGAAGGAAGTTAAGGCATCTTGTATTATTTTTGCAAATGCTGCAAATATGTATAAAAATATAGTTACGTTGGGTAATGGTGCAGAGCTTGATGACGGACTTATGGATATTTTTGTGTTAAAAATAACAAACCCTGTAATTTTTTATATAGAGTTTTTGAGTATTATTTTGGGTATAAGGAATAATAATATAAGGGCAGAATATTTAAAGGCAAAAAATATAAAGATAGAAAATAACTGGCTTATGTGTCATATAGACGGTGAGAAGAAAAATCTGAAGGGTGATATTGAGATAAAAATTTTAGAAAAAGCGGTCAGAGTATTTAATAAAAAATAAGGTAATTATATACAATTTTACATAAAAATAATTAAAAATATCGTCATTCTGAGGGCATTAATCAATTTCGCCCGAAGAATCTCTATTTTATGAGATACTTCGCTTATGCTCAGTATGACAGG
>CACWIL010000103.1 GCA_902760905.1 uncultured bacterium | reverse complement strand
CTGCAGATATTTTTTCATAACTATCACCGCTTGCGTATACCTGCTCACCTTTGAATGCAAGATCAACACCTGTCAGAATAACTTTAGAAAATCCCATTTTTACTGCTGAAACAAATGCCATTGTTGTTGCAGAGCCGCCGCTTTCGCGTTGTTGAACAGAAGAATTGTATTGAGAAAGCTTGTTTATAACAAGATCATTTGTCGGAAAAGTTATAAATACTTTCTTAAATTTGTTTGACAGAATAGAACTGTCAGTGTTAACGCTCATAATACAATTAATATTTGGAAGACTTGCGCTTATTTCTGTCAAAGTTTTGTTAACAAATCTTGCATCTGCACAAACAACAAAATCCGGAGTGATATTATTCTCTAAAAGTATTTTAAGCGCTTTGTTTACACAGAAAATTACAAACTTTTCTCTGTTAGCTTTTATATACGGAATATTTTCCGTCAAAGAAGGACCTGCTGCTGCAACAAGTGCCGCCTGCCCTACAAACTTTTCATCCAAATCGGACAGGTTGTAAAAATTTCCGTTATTTATTTTATTTAAGTTTGCAAGAGTGTTATCCAGCCATGCCCTTGAATAACGGGTAATAGTGTTAACATCAACCGTTTTGCTTTTACATACTTCATATACTTTTTGAGTAAGTGCAAGCAACTCCTGGCTTTTAACTACAGCATAGTTTTTGAGATACAAAACTTCTACTTTGTCTTTTGTAATATATATTTCTGATAATTTTTTTGCTAAAGCATCGAGGTCATCATATATAAATACTCTGCCGCTTTTTAGATGTTCTGATATGTCAACGTTAGTGAGAACAAAATGAATCAGTTTTGTATCAGGCTCATATACAAAAATTCTTGAAGGAAATGTATTATATACTTCATCAAGCTGGTAGCATAACCCTATACCAAAGGTAATAATAATGTCATTTTGCTCCATTGGTTTTTTTATAGTATCGCGTATCATCTTTTGAACAGCTTGTCTTGGATTATCCAAGTCGTCCAGCGGAATATCATTTTTCATTATCAAATAATCATTTGATTGTGTCATACAATATGACATATTTGCTTTAGTTTCATCTATCGCAAAACCGCCTAATCTTGTTTTTAAATCTTCGTTGCTCAAAAACTCTAAATTCTTATTAAACATATATACCTCTGTATTCTTATACATAATAAAATTAGCATATTTGCGAGCAAATGTAAATATTTTGAAGATATTAAGAACTATCTTTTTCTGTTATCAACAACTTCTTCAAATTGTCTGAATATTTCATTACCAACGAGTTGCTCAAGCTGGGAGCGTTTTTCAAAGAAATTTCCGCGTGCTTTAACCTGTTCATCTATTGCTTCACGGTAAAAAGTATCTGTTATTAAGACTATCTCACGTTTTTTACTAAGAGAGTTTTTATAATTAGATTCTCTTTCATGAACCATTTTTGAAGTCATATCAAACAAATATCTTGCTGTCATGTAGTCATAGTAAGCATCTACAATTTTCTGCTGCAGTTCGTCAACTTTTCTTACAAGTATAATCATATCTGCATCAGATACATGAGAGTATTTATAATTTAAGGCTTTATTATCCTGTGACATAATACCAAGAGTATTTCCTCCAATAAGCGCAGCACTTGCCAGAATCGGATTTCCTGTGCCTGCGCCTAAAAATGTTGACATTCCTGCAATTGTAGTAAGAACTTTTTTTACTGCACCCTCGTCAGGCTTATCTTTGTCAGGATTTGAAAGTTTATATATGGCAAATTTTATTGTATCACTTTTCATAGCTGCTCCCTGCCATAAGAGAGATAAATCTTCCAGCATATCGTCATAATCCATCTCTACTGATTTTGAGACATCCCGCGCCATGCTTTTTATACTTAAATCAGCATAAGTTAATGCTTCCGGCTTTGTTTCTTTAATGGTTACAGGTTTTATGTCCAAAACCGGAGTTGATAAATCAATTTTTTCGCTGGAATCATATTTTGTTTCGGGGATATCCGATGTTCCAAAACGGTAGAAAGGAGCCTGCGGTGATGATATGTCTTTTATATCTATAGCCTGAGCCGAAAGTGTGCCCAGCAATAGTAATAAAATGGCGGAGATAACTTTATTTTTTATCATTGTTACCCCCTTTTTGCTTCCCTTTTTTATCTTCTTTTTTGTTTTGTTCTTCAGTACCTTTATATAACATGTTATCAAAGTCATATTGGTACAATTCTAATGAATCGACAGCTTTTTTCCCTGCAAGCCTTTGAAGTTGGATGTGATATTTTTTTGCCGACTGTTCAAGTGTAAACTCTCTTATTTTCATAGAGTCATAAAGCGAAGAAGAAATGGAAATTTCTATAATGTCTTTACCGGCGAGAGCATTAGAATAATTTTTGCTGTACAAAAGCATCTTGGAACGGGTGTCTTTTAACAAACTTAAAGTATTTTTATAATTGTAATAAGAGCTGATAAGAGCATCCTGTAAATCCTCAATCATACCGGCAAGTTCAATTAGCTCAGTATCAGTCAGCGGCGTTTCTTTTGGCACATTCTTTTTGTTCAGCAGTCCTTGTGCAAGCCTTCCTGCAGAAAATGCAGCTGTCTGAATACCATAATTTGAGCCCATTAAACTTGGGATAAAGGAGGCTCCTGATACGATTGCAGAAAGAGTTTTTGCCATAAGTGACGAGTGTATTCTTCTCTGAGATTCAGGGGACGCAAGCTTTTTTAGTGCGAACTCTACAATCTGATTATTTTCAATTGTTGCCTTCCATAAGATTTCCAAATCCTTTAAATCGTGCTCTTTTTGTTCATCTATTATTTTTGATAAATCTTCAGAGGAATTGATTAGCAGGGAATTATTGGCTGCAGAAGTATTGTTGTTAAACTCAAGTTCAGGTTTTTCTATTTCATTTTTATCAAGCTTAACAACAGAACCTCCGACTGCGCCATAACATATCGGCATTGTAAGTAATGATAATACAAGACATACTCCAAAAAACTTTCTCATAGTATATTTATACACTAAAGGAGATAATGTATCAAATGTAAGCCGGTATTTTATTAACACATCAAATTATATAAATTTTTTGCATAGCATTAGCAGAACTATTTTAAATACTTTGTCTGAATAAGCTTTTTTAAAGCTTTCGCATTTACTGCCATTGGCTCAAGTTCAAGTATTTTATCAAGATTCTTAATTGCATCTTCATAATGTCCAAGATTTTTCTGAATCGCAGCAATTGCAAAATAGGCATCAATAAATTTTGGATCAAGCACAACTGCCTCTACAAAATCATCAAGCGCTTGCTTAGGGTTGTCTTTTAATAATAACTGACCTCGGTTATAATAAGCATCTACCATGTTTTTGTTAATCTCAATTGCTTTTGTATAATTTTCATAAGCCAGATTAACATTATTAAGGTTTTGATATGCGACAGCTTTATAAAAATATGCAATGTCAGATTTATCATTGTGCTTTAAGGATTCATCAATATTTTTTATACCTTCAAGAAGGTTACCTTTGTTTATTTCCTGTATTCCAAGACTCAGATAAAATTTCGCACTAAACTCTTCATCATCTTTCAGACAGACTTCATTAAGAAGCTTTGCCTTGTTATCAAGTGCAATATTAAGTTTTGGATTAAGAAGTATTGCTTTATTGTAATCGGCAAGTGCGCCTTCATAATCACCCTGTTTGTATTTTGTATATCCCCGGTTATTGTACGCAAGCGAGCATTTTGAATCAAGCTCTATAGCTTTGTTATAATCCTGAACAGAACCTTCATAATCCTGAAGCTCATTTTTAACAAGTCCTCTGTTTATATAAGCGTCAGAAAAGTCCGGATTTGCTTTTATGGATTTATCATAATACTTGAGTTTTTCACTGTAGTCTTCTGTAATCAAACCCAAATAAAAATAATATTCAAACTTCGGTAAATGGCGTTTTACATCATTTTCAATAATTTTTTTTGCAGATTCCATGTCATTTGCATTAAGAGCGTTTGATAGTCTGCGCATAGCTTTTGATTTGTCGTTGTTCATAAAGTTATTATAGCATGGTTTTTGGGACTTTACACCCCATAAAATATATATTTAGACTATAATAGAGTTATGAAAAATAAAATTTTTGATTTTACACTGGGCATAGTTATTTTACTGTTCTTTTATTTCATAAGCCTGGGAATATTGAGCCTTGTACGCATACAATTTCCACCCGCAATTTTGGGATTAATATTACTTGCTGTAACTTTAATAAGCGGAATAGTAAAAGAAGATTGGATAAAAGCACCGGCCGAATGGCTCATAAATAATATGGCAATGTTTCTTTTGCCTTTTATTGCAGGACTTGTTGCGTATCAGTCAATGCTCATAAAAAATCTCATTCCGATATTACTTGTAATTTTTGTTACAACAACGGTAATTATTGTTTTAACTGGTTTATTTATTGAATACGGAACGGCATTTGTCAGACTTCATCACCGGAGGAAAGCTAATCATGATTAATCCTACAGGTATTATTCTTTCAGTATTGCTTTTTAAGGGATTTCAGAAAATCAGAATAAAAGGGAAACCTGTACCCTGTCCGCCAATATTACTTGCAGGAATAGTTTTAATATTTGTTCTTAAATTTTTCAGTATTGATTTTAATACATACAATGAAAGCGGTAAATATCTTACTCTAATGCTTATCCCTGCTGTTGTCGCTCTCGGATATCCGATTTACAAACACAAGGATTTGCTTGTTAAAAATAAAAGGATTATATACACAGGTTTCTTCTTTGCAACCGTTCTTGCAATTATCAGTACATATTTTGTTGCAAAGTTTGCTCACGCAGACTTAAGAATAATAGTTTCAATGCTTCCTAAGTCAGTAACCGCTCCGATTGCAGTTGAAATATCCAAAGAAATTGGCGGAGTTCCTGAACTGACAGCCTGCGTTGCTGTTTTAACAGGAGTATTTGGAGCAGTATTCGGACATAAACTTTTAAAACTGTTCAAAGTAAAACACGATATATCCATAGGACTCGCAATAGGGGCGGCAAGCCACGTAATCGGCACTGCAAGATGCGCAGAAAAAGGCAAAGAACTACAAGTTGTAATGGCATCATTATCGCTGGTTATGGTCGGAATATTAACTGCAATCTTGGCACCGGTTTTTGTGCATATTGTGGGGTAAAAATTTTGGTAACTATATACAATGTTACAGTAAAAGAGTTTGCGGAAAAATTAAAATTTTTCCTGCAAACTCTGGGGAACGGTTTCGATTTAGGCTACGTGCTATCCCGCACCTAGCCTAAATCTCACACACC
>CACWIL010000102.1 GCA_902760905.1 uncultured bacterium | reverse complement strand
CAAAAAAATGCTCTTTTTTATGTTTTATATATCTACAATTCTTTTGCTCTGATTTCATTATCCTTAATTCTTTTGTTCAGCTTTTCTTGTATTTGGAAAAACTCTTTGTTTTTATATGTATAAAAAGCTTTTTCAAACTTATGTAAACATCATAAAACATGCCTGTGTTAAAAATGGACGTTGCTGCCATATAATAAGTTTTTGTTCAGTTATGTTAAAATAAAGGTAATTATATACAATGTTACAGTAAAAATCCGTCATTCTGAGCCCAACAGCAATTTATGGGCGAGGAATCTCCATAACATATAATTTTTGAGATTCTTCGGGTTTTAAATGGCTATTTCCCTCAGAATGACAAAATTATAGTAACATTTACTGTAAAATAGTATATAGTTACTAAAATAAATTTATTAATATAGCCATTTTTGACATAGGGGTTTTATATAATAAAAATTATAGAGATGTTTAGGAGTACTCACATGAAATTATTACATATTGGCGATTTACATATTGGGAAAAAGGTTAAGGGCTTTTCTCTTATGGAAGATCAGTTATATGTATTGCAGCAGGTTATTGATACTGCAAGCGAGCAAAAAGTTGACGGAATTATTATAGCAGGTGATATTTATGATTCCTCAAATCCGTCAAATGAAGCGGTAAACTCTTTTGATAAATTTATTTCAGATATTCATTCTCTCGGAATTTCCTGTTATGCTGTCAGCGGAAACCATGACAGTGTTTATCGTATAGCATTTGGCTCAAATATTATGGCAAAAGAGAATGTTTATTTTGCAAAAAAATATTCAGGAAAAATCAAACCGATTGAGGCTGATAAAAACACAAATATATGGCTTCTTCCCTTTATGCGTCCTGTTGATGTAAGAGAATATCATTCAGACTTTCCGGTTGGCAGTTATGAGGAGATGATGCAATCCGTTATCAAAAATTTGGATATTGATAAAAAGAAAACAAATATTCTTGTTGCGCACCAGTTTATAACCGTCTCGGGCAAAGCTCCCGAAACCTGTGATTCGGAAACAGTGTCATTGGGAACTTTGGATAATATTGATGTTTCTAATTTTGAAAAGTTTGATTATGTCGCACTCGGGCATATTCACAGACCTCAAAGTATGGGTAAAGATACCATAAGATATGCAGGATCTCCTTTAAAATACTCTTTCTCTGAGAAGAACGATAAAAAATCTATGGTATTAATTGACACAACGGGTAAAAAAATAAAAACCGAGCTGATACCTTTTAAGCCGTTAAGAGATATGAAAGAGTTTACGGGAACTTTTAATGAGCTTTCAAAAATGCCGGAAACAGAAGATTATGCAAGAATTGTTCTAAAAGAGGAAAATTACATATCTGATATTAAACACAAGCTGGAAAATAATTTTAAAAATATTATGGAAATTGTTTATGATAATGCATATACAAAAACAAATAATGTTATTGAAACGGCAATATTACAGAAAAAGCAAACTCCGGCAGAACTTTTTGCAGATTTTTATGAGATGCAGAATAATAAAAAGCTGGATAAAGAGAGAAGCCGGATAGTAAAAGAAGTTTTTGAAAATATGGAGGGAGCCGAATAATGAAACCATTAAAATTAGTAATAAATGCTTTCGGTCCATATATTGATAAAACGGAAATAGATTTTACAAACTTTGGTGAAAATGGTTTGTACCTTATAACCGGTGAAACAGGTGCAGGTAAAACAACGATTTTTGATGCGTTGAGTTTTGCACTGTTTGGGCAGGCAAGCGGAAGCACCAGAAGTTCACATTCTATGCGGAGTGATTTTGCCAAAGAAAATAATATCTCCTATGTTGATTTGGATTTTTTAAGCAACGGAGAAAAATATTCCGTACACAGGGAATGTGCATACAAAAGAACAAACAGAAACGGAAATATTACAAATGTTTCCGAAAAAGCAGAGCTTAAACAGCCCAATGGGATTATACTTTCAACTCTTTCAGATGTTAATGATGCGCTTAATGATATTCTCGGGATAGACAAAAATCAGTTTGCACAGATTGTAATGATAGCGCAAGGTGAATTTCAGAAATTTCTGCTTGCGTCGACAAGAGAAAAAGAAATAATTTTCAGAAAAATCTTCAAAACGTATTTTTATCAGAATTTTCAGATGAAATTAAGCGAAATGTATAAAGAAAAAGCCGGAGAAAAAGAGGATATTTCATTGCTTCTGAATAAAGATATCAGGAATATAAATCCGAATAACGAAGAGCTGAAAGATTTGATTAATAATGAAAAAGCTATTTATAATCTTGAAGAGCTGTTAAAAGTATTAGATGCTTGTGTCAAGGCTGATGAAAAAGAGAATAAAGAGTTTGATAAAAAATCAAAGAGTATTCAGACAGAAATTGAAAAACTGATTAAAGAAAAAGAAAAAGCTGAAGCTGTCCATAACGATAAAAAAGAGTTAGCGAAAATAATTGAAAAACTTCCGGAGCTTGAAAAAAGAGAAAAAGAAACGGCAAACCTGTTTCTTGCAGAAAAAAAGAAAGAAAAAGATTGTAATAAACTAAACACAAATATACAAAATATTGAGTCAGGTTTAAAGGAATACGATGAACTTGAGGTAAAACAGCATGAGTTGGTTCAGTATAATATTGATTTAACAAAATCAGAAGAAGAATTGAAAAAATATAAGGAAAGCCAAAAAACTCTTGAAGCTGATTATAAGAAGAATAAAAAAGAGCTTGAAAAGTTGAAGAATATTTCAGGAGAAATTGAAAAAAACAAATCAAAAATTGAAAAAAATGATGATGAAAAAGAAAAATTAGAAGAAATTCGGGAAAAAATTGCGGATTTTCGTGATGAAAAAGATAGATATAATGAACAAAAAAAAGTTTCCGAAAAAGCCTTAAAAGAGTTTAACGATAAGAAAAATTTTGCGGATAATATTTATGAGCAATTTATTGCAAATCAGGCAGGCAATTTGGCAAAGAGTTTAAAAGACGGAGAAAAATGCCCTGTTTGTGGTTCAACAAAACATCCGCATCTTGCAAAACTGTCAAAAGCTGCTGTAAGCGAAGAAGATATAAAATCAGCTAATGAAGCACGTGATGATGCGCAGATAAAGAGTACGAATGAAGCAAAAAAACTTACATCTATAGAAACAAATATTAAAGGGCTTGAAAAAGAGTTAATAAAATTTGGTGAAAAACAATTCGGAAACAAGGTGGTTGAAGGTCTGGAGGAAAAAATTGAAAAAGCTATAGATGCAAATATTGATAAAGCAAAAGAACTTCAGACAGAAAAGAAAGATTTGGAAGCCAAGCAAAGAAAAAAACAAGAGTTGGAGGCTTCTGTTAACGCTTATGATGAACAGCAGGAAGATTTAAAAACCAAAAAAGAAGCAGAAGAAAAAAATATATCAGAGTTTAAAAGTGTGATTGCATCAACAGAGGCAACAATCCGCGAAAAACAGAAAAATCTTAAATACAAGACCAAAGATGAAGCGCAGAAAGTTCTTGAAATTGAAAAAGAAAAATTAGAAGAGCTGAAAGATGCTTATGAAAGAGCAGAAAAAGCAAAAGAAGCGGCTGCAATTGAACTTTCTAATGAAAAAGTCAGAAAGACAGAACTTGAGAAGAAAATTCCCAAAGGTTTTAATGTTGATTTGGAAAAACTTTCTGCCGAATATGAGCAAAAGCAGAATATTCTTGACGAAATGCAAAAATCAAACAAAGGCTTGTACAGCCGTTTAGAGAATAATAAAGCTTTGTTAACAAGCATAAAAAAATCAAAAAAACAGTTTGAAGCAGTATCAAAAGAAGTTGATATTCTTGATAATTTGAGCAGAACTGCAAACGGTCAGCTTGGCGGTAAACAAAAAATCACTTTTGAAAATTATGTTTTGGGAACATATTTTAATGAGATAATTTTTGCTGCAAATCAAAGATTTAAGGATATGACTGCAGGACAATTTGAACTTCAAAAGGCGGAAGCAAAATCGGGTAATGCGCAGACCGGTCTGGATTTGGATGTTTTCGACTCTTATACCGGTAAAGCAAGAGAAGTATCCTCTCTCTCCGGCGGCGAAAAATTCAAGGCTGCACTGGCACTTTCTTTAGGTTTATCCGATATTGTTCAGCAGCAGTCCGGCGGAATACAAATTGAGACAATGTTTATTGATGAAGGTTTCGGTTCTCTCGACCAGGAATCGCTTGAACAAACAATGAAAACTCTGTATGAGCTTTCAGGAAATAAAACTTTAATAGGTATAATTTCTCACGTTGAATCATTACGGGAAAGAATAGAAAAGAAAATAGTTGTTACAAAAACACAATCCGGCAGCCATCTGGAATTAAGTTTTGTATAATAAGACATTTGAACTATAATTTCTCAGGATTTTAGTCTAATGGAAGTAAAAGCAAATCTAAATAATATTAATAATAAAAAAATTTTTCGATAAATAGTTTGCACTTTTTAGTAAAGCTATACTTCAAGAATCCGGTTATATGATGTTCTCTCACGAACAAATTAAGAAAGTAGAACGTATGAATCAAAAATAGGTGCAATAATGGCTTATCATAAAATTGATTGGGAAATAATTTCAGATAGATTTAAAAGAGTAAAAGATTGTGCTGAAGAATGGGGTATTTCCAAAAGACGAGTGCAAATTTATTGTGAGGAAGACAGAATGGAAGGTGCTTTTAAATACGGACAATATTGGCTAATCCCAAAAGATGCGCAAAAACATCCTGAAAAGGAAAGAAGAAGATAAAATACATCCTTCGGTCTATATAAATTTAAATCCTTTTATCAATGCCATCATATTAAAAAATTGTTATTTTTAGTATGAGGTGGAGTATGGCGAAAAAGGAAGCAAAAACGGATTTATGGGTATATGACCTGTTAAAAGAAGCAGGTATTGAACTTGACCCTCAAGGTTGCTCAATAAAAGAAATTGATAATGCACTAAAAACAGCTTCCAAAAAAGGCACTGGTAACGTTGGTTTTCCTGAGTATGCAGGTGTGGTCAAAGACTTTGTATTACTCATAGAAGATAAACCTGATATTACATGGCATGAAAAACTTGATAGCAATGGTGCTATAAGCAGTGAAACAAAAGACATAATGGAATATGCTACAAATGGTGCATTATTCTATGCAAGACATATAATTAAAAACACCAACTATGAGAAGGTTATTGCATTTGGTGTATCTGGTAATGTCAAAAGGCATAAAATTACACCTATATATGTTGAAGATACTGAACCTTATACAAGACTTGAAGACGTTGAATCCTTTATATCCTTTAATGAAAACAATATTGACGAATATTACAGA
>CACWIL010000101.1 GCA_902760905.1 uncultured bacterium | reverse complement strand
ATCTTTTATTTTAATAATGTTTCAAAATCTTTTGCATCTTTTAATTTTTCTAATTGTTGTATCAATTGGTTTTCTGCTGTATTAGCAGGGGCTTTAAACAAAGGATTTTCACCAATTTTTGGTACGCTGCCGGGCTTACGCATTTCTCCTGTCTGCCAAGCAAGTAATTCTCCGATTTTAGGTCTTTTACCTTTTTTTTCTAAATAAAAGTATAAAATTTCTCCAAAAGAAAAATTTTTCCTTGTTTGTGTTTTTATAATCTCATGGGTTACTGTTATAGCTTCGTCACTTCTAAATAAATTAATAATTTTACCTAACAATGTTTTGGGTTCACCAGCTTTGATATACTCATCTATTGCCTGATTCTTTAGAACAGCGTCATATATTCTTGGAGGCAAATTTTCCATTTTGTTTACATTTAAGTATCTAGAGTTAAAAGTGATGTTGTTTTCAACGGGATTAATTGTATTCATATTTCAGCCTTTCTTGTTGTTTCTTACTGTAACAACTGTCTAATTATTATAAATCGTGTAAAAAAATTTATTTGCGTAATTATATTTTAACTTCTTCTGTACTTTTGTGTGAAACAGAGTAACGGGATTTGTAATCCTGATATTTATTTACAAACTCAATATCTTCATCTTTGTTTCTGTGGTTATATTCGTGCTTGTCAAGCGTGCTGTCATATAACTGTATTACACTTGTTGCAATGTTTCCGCAGTGTGCAGCTATACGACGAAAGTCGTTTAATAAATCCGAGAACATAAAACTGAGTTCTGCCGTACATAAGCCGTCTTTTAGTCTTTGTATGTGATGGTTTTTAACTTTACGTACAATCTTTTTAATGACTGCTTCCAGCGGTTCTACTTCTCTTGCAAGCTGAACATAATCGGTTTTATATGCTTCAAAAGACATTGAAAAAATCTCGGTAACAGCGTTAACAATAACTTTCAGTTCTTCAACTGCTTCCTGCGATAATTTTGTTTCGTTTTCTTTCAATTTTTCCGCAATTTTCAGAATATTAGTTGCGTGGTCGCCTGTTCTTTCGTAATCACCTATCGCAAGCAAAAGCTGTGAAATTTTGTTACTGTCTTCATCCTGAAGCTCTTTGCCTGATAGCTTTAACAGGAAAGCATCCAGTTTATCTTCGTATGTATCAATCTTAATTTCGTTTTCTCTAATTTGTTCTGCTTTTTTCTGGTGATAGCTTTTTAACATTTTAGAAGCATAAACAAAATTGTATTCAACAAGTTCAGCCATTTTGACTGATTGTCTGTAAGCTTCTGATACAGCAAATGTTGGAGCAAGCAAAAGTCTTTCGTCCAATAATACCTGTCTTTTTTGTTCGTTTTTACCTTCAGGGATAAACTTAATAGCAAGCTTTTCGATAACTTTTGCAAACGGTAACAGCATTAATGCGGTAAATATATTATAAACTGTATGGAACGCTGCAACGCCAAACGGATTTATATCAGAATGCATTAAAGGAATGTCTATTAAAGATTTTATAATTATAAATGCAGGGAAACAAACACCTACGCTAATAATATTATATATAACATGTATTCCTGCAACTCTTTTTGCATTTGTATTAACACCAATACTTGCTAAGATGGCAGATATGCAGGTTCCGAGGTTTTGACCTAAGATAATAGGAATTGCAACTTCCCATGAAACTGATGCCGCAAGAGTTAACGCCTGTAAAATACCAATTGATGCAGATGAGCTCTGGATAATCATTGTTATAATCATACCAATTGCAAATCCGAAAAGAGGATTTGTGAATGCTATCATTGCATTTCTGAAACTCGGCATATCTCCAAGGGGAGCCATTGCTCCTGACATAAGCCCCATACCATACATTAAAATTGCAAAACCAATAAGAATGGTCCCGACGTTCTTACGTTTGTTGGTTTTTGAAGCCATTATTAAAATTACACCAATAAGCGCTAAGATTGGAGAAAAAGATTCAGGTTTCAGTAGCTTAAATATAAAACCAGCGCTTTCCTGAATAGCTGTCAAACTCAACATCCAGGCTGTAATAGTAGTACCCAGATTCGCACCTATAATTACGCTTACTGTTCTTGATAAAGTCATTATTCCTGAGTTAACAAGACCGATAAGCATTACCGTAACAGCTGATGAAGATTGTATTATTGCAGTGATAACGGCACCAAGCATAAAGCTTTTAAAAGGATTTGATGTCATCTTCTTTAACATCTGTTCCAGTCTTCCGCCGGCAACTTTCTCTAAACCGGCTGACATGGTAGAGATACCATATAAGAAGAATGCCAGCCCTCCCAGCAGAGTAAATATTGAAAATATATCCATAATTTGCTATTCCTTGTTTTATTCGTTGGTTATACGGGGTTTATCTGTGACTACTTATACCCATATATTTTCAGTGTATCATAAGGAAAAAATTTCGACGATAATACCGTAAAATTGTTGCGAAATATTTACAAAATGGATTTTTATTAAACTTAATGTTACAATTCTTAACAATATGAATAAAAAAAGTCAATTTCTGAATGGTTAAATACTTTATATATACATAAGAGATATTTAACTACATAAGAGAGTGAGAAAGTTTATTATGACAGAAGAAAAAAGAAGATTTACAGTTATCAGTAACGAAAATACATCTAATGATTATTTCAGAAAAGAACGAATAAAGAGCTACCAGACAAACCCGCTTAATGTTCATGGACAGTCGTTAAGAGAACAGTTAATGCGATTCACAAACGGTGAGGGCGGAAGAAAATTTACGGTCGAAGATTTGCTAAGAAGCTAACAGACTACAGGTGAAAAAGGGTTGATAGATACAAATAAGTATTTATCACTAAGTAAAAAGATTAAAAAGGAAATATCAGAGAGGTGCAAAGAAGCACCTCTTTTTATGCTAAAATTATTGTATGTATCAGATTAAAAATCGTATTTACTTAAACTTTGATAAAACTCAAAAATCTGCTGTCTGTAACAATCTCAGAGCATTGGTTAAACAAAATCCCGGTTTATCAGTGTCGGCACTTCTTGATAAATTTATTGAAGATGAAAAGTATTATCTGGAGCTCAATGCGTCAAGGTTTCCGTTTCTTGCAGAGGTTATTGATGACAGTCAATTTTTGAAAGATACGGAAGATTACATAAAAGAATGTGTTAAATATTATGACTACAAAGAAAAACAGAAACCGATAATAGAAGCTCAAAAAGAGTTTGAAAAGAAAAAAAGAAAATTTTTGCAGGAAGTCAAAATGTCAAAAGAAGCTCCTACTCAAAAACAGCTTTACTATTACGACAGATTATGCAAAAAATATTCTGTAGAAAAAAAGAACGTGGAAGAACTTTCAAGACTTGATTTGAGAGATGAAATAGAAAGAATACTAAATGAACATTCAGATGATTATAAAAATGCTGACTGATGCAGGGATAGAAGAATGGGAAGCAAAAAAAGAAGTTAAAATGCTTCTTGAACATTTCTGTAATTATACGGAAAAAGATGAAATTCTGGGTCATCCTTTAACCGAAGAACATCTTAATATAGTAAAAACAAAAGTTGAAGCAAGACTTGCCGACAGAACTCCTGTTCAGTACATAATAGGTGAATCCTATTTTATGGGTGAGTTTTTTAAGGTTACTCACGATGTTCTGATACCACGACAAGAAACAGAACTTCTTGTTACAAAAGCAATTGAGATTATAAAAGAAAATAATTTAAAACAGATTCTTGATATCGGCACAGGCTCCGGCTGTATTGCCTGTACAATTGCAAAAAGAACAAATGCAACTGTATTAGGAGTAGATATTTCTTCTGATGCCCTGAGAATAGCACTGGATAATGTAACAAGATTGGGGATAAATAACAGAGCAGTATTCAGAAAATCTGATTTGTTTTCAAAAATAAGAGCTGAAGAAAAATTTGATATGATAATATCAAACCCTCCGTACATTCCTGTTGGAACAGTGCTTGAACCTGAACTTAAACATGAACCTTCTATTGCTCTTTTTGCGGAAGAGGATGGCTTAGAACTATACCGTAAGATAGTTTTTCAGGCTCCTGATTATCTGAATAAAGAAGGTTGGTTGATTTTTGAAATAGGAATCGGAGAATCAGAAGCTGTTAAATCTTTTATGAATGAATATTTTAAAAATGTTGCCGTAATTAAGGACTTAGCCGGTATAGACAGGGTGATTTGGGGTCAGTTAATGTAATTAATTGCTTAACAAAAATTAACAAATGATATAAAAAAGTCAATTCCTCTCAACCAAAATACTTTATATATATGTGTAGAATTTAAAGGTGTTTTAGTATGGCGTTGAATCCCAATACATTGTATCATTTGTACGAAAAGGGCATTTTGGAATACGTGCCGACAGAATTAATGTCAGGCACTCCCGTTGCACCTTTAATGCCAATGAATAATCCGTATCTTGATATGGCACAACAAGGCAATCTTTATCAAAACCACGGAATGTACAATGATTATTTTCAGCCATCAGGAGTTCAGTCAGCTCATGCAGCTCAGTCAGGAAGTTATATTCAGCCGCAGACTCAAATCGGCTCTCTTTCGCAGGCTGGCGGAATGAATGCCTTCAGTGGTGTCGGAGTAGGCACCCTGTCACAAAACGACGCAGCAGGGCAGTTTGGATTTAACAATACCATCGGTGCAAACTCTCAAGCAGGCGGAACCAATATTTTTGGCGGGTTTGCAGATACTCAAAACCGTTTGGCTAACGGATATTACCAGACAAAATCGGTTATCGCAAGTACTCCTAAGTTTATTTTGGGACTCGGTGCAGCAGCAATAGGGATTCTTGGACTTAAATACGGGTTTAAAAATCTGTTCCGACACAAAAAATCTGCTAATAGTACCGGTTTTTTATCAAAGTTTAATCCTATGAATTGGAAGTTGTTTAGCAAAAAAGTTTAACAATAAATAACCTTATCAAAATACCTTATTAAATTTATAACGCTCAATTCCTACAATCTAAAGGCTTGGCATAATTTAAGAAAATATTTCATGATAAAATAAAATTATGATAAAACTTATCGCAACAGATATTGACGGAACAATATTAGAGCCCGGGTATGATTTTACCCCGGGGGTTAAATCCTGCATAAACAATCTTCAAAAAAAAGGAATAAAAGTTGTTCTTGTTACAGGCAGAATGAATAAAGCTGCCCTATTAATCAGAGATGATTTAAAACTTACATCTCCGGTAGTATCTTATCAGGGAGGGCTGGTTAATGACGGCGGAAATATTTTATATGAAAGATATCTGAGTGAAAAACAGGCAAAACAGATTATTGAATGGGCGAGGTCAGAAAAAATCCATATTAATTTATACAATAATGATATTCTGTATTCTGAGTCCGACAATGAAATCGTACAACGGTACAGTCAGGCACAACGCATTAAATATACAGTAAAACATTTTGATGAAATAGAATTAAATAAAGTAAACAAAATTCTTGCAATAGATTTTAAAAACCCCGACAAAATAAATCAGTTTGAAAAAGAACTTCCAACAGTTTTTCCTGAACTTTATATAATAAAATCAACGCCTTATTTTCTTGAGTTTTCCAACCCTGAAGGTTCAAAATATTGTGCAGTTAAATTTTTGCAGCAATACTGGAATATAAAAGAAAAAGAGACTATGACAATCGGCGATCAGAATAACGACATTGCGCTTTTAGAGGCAGGTGGTGTAAAAGTTGCGATGGGTAATGCTTCAGAAGAACTTAAATCTGTTGCCAATTATATAACAGATTCAGTTCACAATGACGGTTTTGTAAAAGCAGTCGAAAAATTTGTTTTGAATGACTAAAACACTTATTTGTTCAAGTTGTAAATCATTCTTATTCCGTTTAAAGTCAAACTCGGATTTATTATATCTATTTTGCGTTCGTTCATAAATTTGTCTACAAATTTAATATTTCCGCCTGTGCCGACAATATATGCTTTTTCTCCAAGTTTTTCTTCACATAATTTTAAAAGTCCCTGTACAGCCTGAGCGTGTGCAACTACAACTCCTGCATAAATAGATTCTTCTGTGTCATTAGAAATAATATTAATCTCATCAGAAACGTTACGAAGATTCAGAGACGGAAGTTTTGATGTTTTTTCGCCCAACGCTTTTAATTGCAGTTCCATTCCCGGCATAATCAAACCACCGCAAAAAACATCATTCTTATCAATAACTTCAAATGTTGTTGCAGAACCGCTGTCTATTACAATCAGCGGTCTTTGCTTATAAAGTTTTAATGCGGCGTAAACATTTGCAACTCTGTCAGCGCCACATTTTTCAGGATGTTTTGATATAAAGTTAATGCCATAATTTAATTTATATGAAAGTACCATTGGAGTAACAGAAAAAAACTCTGATATTACATTTTTAAGATTTTCAGTAAGTTCATCAACAACTGAAGATATCATACAATCTTCTACCACGAAGTTTGTGAATCGTTCTTTCAGCATTACTTCAATATCTGAGCATTTGGCATTTGCAGGACACGTAACACTCTCTGCATGTTTTAGTATATCGCCATTAAAAAAACCAAACGTAACTTTTGTATTTCCTGCATCAACTGCTAAAAACATTTAATTAACTCCGTAATTTTCCAGCATACTGTTAATAAGCTCTTTCATTTCTTCTCTGTATGCAATAGGTCTGATTAATTCGCATTTATCATCATATCTTAGTAAACGAGAAAATAGTATTTCTTTATTTTCATTTTTATTTGTAATAGTTATGCTTCCGTCAGGATTTACCTCAACGCTTTCATTTGGTCTTGCTTCATATCTTTTTGCAAGATTACCTTTTAACTTGAAAACAACAACTTGTGCTCCGTCATCAAAAGGATTTATATAACTTTGCCCTGTCATCTCTATTCCGGAGAGTCTTGAATAATCAATGTTGCGAATGTTTTTATAAAAAACATTAAAGAACAATGTTTCACCTTCTTTTGAAACATTAAGCGGCACGCACTTAATAGTTTCTCTGTTCTTAAACAGAAGTTTGACTTTTCTCTTTTTTGCAACTGCTCTTTCAAACAATTCTACAGACATTTCCAGTTTATCTTTGGTTACTCTGGCTATCTGCTTATTGGAAAATCGGCTGATTTTCCCAAGAAATGAATTTATTGCAGATACACTTTTTGATGACATTTCATCGTGTACATAAGCACACATAGACTTTATCAGGTCAATATCAATTGCTGATAAATCGAGGCCAAATGGTATTTTTGCAACATAATACTTGTTATGTATCTTTGGTATATCAAACTCACAAAATCTGCAGGTATTAATATATTTACTTATAACGCTGTTATTAAATATTGCATCAGACTCATTTTTATTCAGTATTTCAATAAGCTCCTGCATTGTATAATCACCCTGAAGCAGAACTTTCAACGTCTTTATAACCTGTATAGAAGAAGTATTGGTTTTCTGTGCCAATGTTTTATTAGCCATTATATACCTCCTTCATTTTTTTCAATACCTGAATTATATGTTCTTTAAAATCTTCAGGTTCAATTATAGTGCATTTTGCTCCAAAAGAAAGAATCCTCTGTACAGCAATAAACCGGTTGTGATACTTGCCGCAAATTACAAATCCGTTTGATTTATCTCCACTTTCAATCTTCTCGTCATCAGTTAGTCCTAGAACACCGAATTCTGTCAGTTTGAATCTGACAATAACAGGTTGTGTTGTATATAACTCATCACTTTCATATTTTGAAATAATTCTTAGGATTCGTTTTATATTAAGATAAACAGGCTGATTTGACTGCTTATCAACTCCGTATAAATATAGTTTGTCATTCTGAAGCTTGATATTATCAGCAAAAATTTCTTTTTCTGTTTCTGTATTAGTTGTCGGAGTTTTATACACAAGCTTTACTACAGTTTTTTGGTCACAAACGGTTCGTAGTTCATCTAAAATCTGTGAAGAATATTTTTTTAAAGGTGATATTCCGAGCAGACTTTCTCTTACCTTATCGTCAGCAATGTGAGTTGCTATTTTCTTAAACAGATTATCATATAATGTCAGAGTACTAATATCAGCGTTTTCTTTAATTTTGTTGAATACTCTCTTAACGACATTAACTTCGTCATTATTTATATCTATTTTAAAAGGATGATTTATAAGAACATATTTATTATTTGTTCTGTGGTCTGCTCTTGATATATCACAACCGATTTTTCTGAGAGTATTTATGTCTATACGTAAAATATCATCAGAATTTTTATCAAGCATTATATTGTATTCAATAAAAGCTTTTCTGATATCTTCTAAAGATCTTGGTGCTTCAATTAATAATTTAAGCAAAATCAAAGAACGAATACCGGTTAAAGATATCTGATTTAAATCATCTTTTTCAGCTTTACCTATCACTGTTACTCCCCCTAAAAGAATAAACTATTCCTAATTTTCGCACAAATTTAATAAATATTCAATAATATTTTCACAATAGAACTTGTCGACAGAACTAAAGAGCAGTACATCACCACCAAATTGTTTTTTTACATTCTGCAATATTTTATTATGTTGTCCTCTTGATATGTAGTCTATTTTTGTTACTATTGTAAAAATCGGCAGATTGTAGGCAGATACCCACTCACGCATTTGGATATCATTTTTCTGGATTTCGTGTCTTGCATCAATAAATTGTATTAAGGATTTTATTTCTTTACGTTTTAATAAATATTCCTCAAGATTTTTCTGCCATTTTTCCTGCGCTTCTTTTGAAACTTTTGCATATCCGTAGCCGGGAAGGTCAGCTATAATAAAATTATCAGAAAAATTAAAAAAATTAATTAATCTAGTTTTTCCGGGTGTATTTGATGTTTTTGCAAGTTTTTTATTGTTGGTAATGGCATTTATGAAAGAGGATTTACCAACATTTGAACGTCCTATAAGAGGAAACTCGGGAAGCTTAAAATCAGGACATTGTGATAAATTCCCCGCACTTACTACAAAATTAGCCTTTATTTGATTCATGCTCCTTTTCCTTGTTTTTTGCCTTTATTTCAGCTTTTCTTGTGACAAGAGAAAGCAAATTATACAATTTATCATTATTTATAACTGTAATTTGAGTTTTATTTTTCATAAAGCTTACATCTAAAGATGGCTTATTTTCAAATATATTTCCGGTTTGTAATCCTATAATTTGTATAATATTTTCCCTGAGAATACTTAAGGGTTCTTTTAAATATGTTTCAAATGTTTTAAATATATTCATAAATCAGCTTCTTATATTTCGGGAGTTCACAACCGTTGAAAATATTGTATAATATTTAAGTGAGATTGTAAACATGGATGCAAAAGAAAAAGCCTATATAGAAGAGTTTAAAACCTATTTAAGTGTAGAAAAAAACTTCTCGGAACATACCCTTGATGCTTACTGTTCCGATATAGTGAGTTTTATACTCTGGCTGAACGGCAGCAGTTGTGTTGATGTAAATTTTGAAAAACTTAAAGAATACTTACACTTTATTCAGCGCTTTGATTATAAAAAAACTACAATAGCGAGAAAAACTGCTTCCATAAGAACTTTTTACAAATTTTTATTCAGAGAAAAATATACTGACACTAATCCTGCAATTTCACTTACTGCGCCAAAGCGCCCAAAACCGCTTCCTAAGTTTTTAACCCCTGAGGAAGTTGAACAAATACTGAATAATGTTAAGATAGACACTCCAGCAGGGTTCAGAAACAGGGTTATACTCGAACTTTTATGGGCTACCGGCATGCGTGTTTCAGAACTCAGTAACCTTAACTTTGGGGATATTAACCTTGAAGAAAATGAAATAAGAGTTTTTGGTAAAGGAGCAAAAGAAAGAATAGTATTGATGTCAGACAGAGCCAAAAACTATCTCAAACAATACATTAATTCCGCCCGTGCACTTGTTGTCGGCAAAGAATATACCGTACCCGATAATAGTGAAGATTCACCTTTGTTTATAAATAATACAGGTTACCGCCTGCAAAATAAAACCATAAGAAAAGTAATTAATGAAACCGTAGAAAAAATAGAACTTCCCAAAAAGGTTACACCACACGTATTCAGGCATAGTTTTGCTACAAAACTTATAGAAAACGGAGCAGATTTAAGAGTTGTTCAAGAATTGCTCGGTCACGCCGGAATCTCTAATACACAAATTTATACACACGTATCAATGAAACACATGAAAGATGTATATGAAACAGCTCATCCTCATGGTGCATAACTCTCAACAAAAGAAAAAGCTCTTCAAAAGAGCTTGAAAGTAAGAATTGTGTAAGATGTAAGTGTAAGAAATAAATTTGTATGAAAGATTAAAA
>CACWIL010000100.1 GCA_902760905.1 uncultured bacterium | reverse complement strand
AGAAGAATTAGATGAGAGAATTGATAATGCCAAGGGTATTATTGCAGACCATGAGGTAAATGATGGAGCAGTTGAAATCCAGAATTGAAGCGGTTTTATTTGTAACAGCTAAAGTTCTTCAGGTAAATGAGATTGCAGAAATTCTTGAAGAACAGCCGGAAGTCGTAGAAGAAGCCTTACTTGAGCTAATTATGGATTATGCATCAAGAGAAGGGGCTTTAGAAATTGATGATGAAAACGGATATATATTACAGGTAAAACAAGAGCATCTTGATATTGTAGAAAAACTTTGCCCTGTAGAATTGAAACCTCCTGTATTAAAAACATTAACGGTTATAGCTTTAAAAGAGCCTATACGTCAATCTCTTTTAAAAGAATTAAGAGGTTCTAATGCATACGAGCATGTGCAGGAACTTTTGGAAAAAGGATTAATATCGCGTCATAAAGATAAAAACGGACGTTCTTTTAATATAAAAACAACTCCAAAATTTGCAGAGTATTTTAAACTCAAGGGTGATATTCGTGCACTGGTAAAAACTTTAAATATAGATAACGGTGTAAAAGATGATCCGGAAGAAGATGTTGTTGGAGATGGTGTAAAAACGGTAAATGAAGGGGTAATTGAAAATCTCGATGAAAATTTGGGTTAAGATATTCCTGTTAAGCCTTCTTGTTGGTATTTCTTTCCTCTTTGTTTTATTTTATTTCTCGAGAACGGAAATATATACTCAATTAGGGAGTTATTATTCAAAGAATGGTAACTACTCAGTTGCCCAAGACTATTATGAAAAATCATATTTGCTCGGGAATAAAAATAATGATTTTCGTGAAAAGTACGTAAATTTACTTATAAATTCTCCTTTAACCATAAAATCGCAGGAAAGGCTGGTATCTATAGCGGAAGATGGGATAAAAGACACCGCTTCTGAGTCTGCAAGGTATTTTTTGTATAATCTGAAACGAGAGATTCATAATAAATATCCGAATAATTATATTCAGCAGGGTGTATATAACAGAAAAATTATTCATTGGGGAAAAGTTCCTATAACTTATTCAATTAAACGGTCAAAAGGAGTTTCAGATGATATCATAAATGCAGTAAATGATGCTTTTGACAGCTGGGAAAGAGCAAGCTCTGTCCGTATAAGATTCGAACGTGTATCAATTAATCCTGATATAACAGTAAGTTTTTCAAACAATACCGTTAAATCTCCAAAGCCCGGTGAAAAGTATGTTATTGCCTATACTCTTCCTGATTTGTCTTCAAATAAACTTAACAAAATGGATTTAGTCCTAAATCTTTCTAATATTGACGGGACCCCGTTTACTCCTAACCAAATTTATAATACGGCTTTGCATGAAATTTTTCATGCGCTTGGTTTTATGGGGCACAGTTTTGAAAAAGACAATGTTATGTATGTATCTCAAACAAATGAGGTTTTTGTAAATGATGAGCGTATAAAAATTTCAGATGCAGATAAATTGACATTGGAGTTGTTTTATAAAATTCGTCCGGATATAACAAATGCAGATGAATTGGTTTATGAATACATTCCGTATCCTGTTATAGGTGATAATGCTGATGTAAATTATGCGAAAGTTGAAGAGGCTAGAAAATATATAACAAAGGCTCCAAAAATTCCGTCGGGTTATATTGATTTAGCTCAGGCTCTTATTAATCAAAAAGACTATGAAGAGGCAAAATCTAATTTACAAAAAGCTCTTTATTTATCAAATGATGATGAAACAAAATATATGGTTTTATTTAATTTGGCAGTAGTTCATTATTTAGATGAAGACTATGATTTTGCCCTGTTTTATGTAAACAAAGCCCAGGAGATAAAAGAAGATGACGAACTTCATGTATTAAAAGCTGAGATTTATAAAAAAAATAGCGACAAAGTTCAAGCTATAAAAGAATATGATTATCTTGTTTCAAAAAATCCGGATAATATAGAGTATGTAATAAATTTAACAAATTTATATATATCAAAACGAGATTATTTAAAAGCAAGAAAAACCCTGAAAGCATATATAAACCGTAATCCTAAGGAAAGGGATAATCCAAGGTTCAAATCTTGCAAGCTTTTATTGTTATAAATTTTCATGGTATATTTTGTTTATGAAGATAAACAGTATTAACTCAACGATTTTTACGCCAAAAACAACCGGATACGCAGCTGCTGCAGGACTTGGTTTATCTGTTTGGAGCGGATTGTCAAAAAATAAATCATTTAATAGAGTTCATAAACCACTTGCTTTTTTTACTGCCTTTTTTACAATTATGCATGTTGGATTAATAGAATATTACAATTATAAATTTAAACATAAGCAGGTGATATAGTTTTAAGAAAAAAATTTTGTAACAAAATACACTTATTATTGTTACAATTATTTTTTTCTGTGCAATGTTTATTATACAATATTCTAGAGTGAGGGTAAAAAGGTAAAACTTTTAAATATATGTTTTATTGATACTCCAGAGGTGATTAATGTTTAATGAAGTAAAAACCCATGAGATTACAGTTGATACAGTTATACTAACAATAAAGAATAATGCTCTTAATGTACTTCTGGTAAGACGTGATAATGAACCGTTTAAAGACAAATGGGCAATCCCCGGCGGATATGTAAGAATGTCAGAAAATCTTGATGAAGCAGCGATGCGTGTGTTAAAAGAAAAAACAAATGTAGAAAACATTTATCTTGAACAGTTATATACATTTGGAGATCCGCTCAGACATCCGGTTTCAAGAGTTATTACCTGTGCATATTTTGCGCTTATTCGTTCTGAAGATGTCGAAGTTGTAACAACAGACGATTTGGCTTGGCACAAAGTTTCTGAGCTTCCTCCTTTGGCATTTGACCATAAAGAAATTATTGAATATTCTCTGAAACGTACAAGAGAAAGACTGGAAATGTGTCCGGTTGCATATCAACTTCTGAATGAGAAATTTACTTTGACTGAGATGCAAAGAGCTTATGAAATGATTATGGAGAAAAAACTCGATAAGCGTAATTTCAGGAAAAAAGTTATAACAACAGAAGGGTTGAGAGAACTTAATGAGTTTTCAAAATCATCTTCAAAAAGACCGGCGCGTCTTTATACTTTTGATAACATAAAATTAAACTCAAAAAGAGCACATTTTATTAAAAAGGGGGGTAAATAGTAATGTTAAAATTACTTTGGATAATAATGGTATTATCGGCAATTCTTATGATAGTATTGATCCTTATGCATTCACCGAAAGGTGACGGAATTGCAGGGATTGGTAATGCAGCTCAAATGTTTACATCACAAAAAAGCGCAGAAAAAGGTTTGAATAAATTAACCGGTATTGTTGCTTTGATTTTCATAGTCTGTGTATTTATACTTGGTTTTGGACTGGTAAGCTAAGAATTAATTACATAAAATAAGATAAGAAAGAAAAAGGACTGATATTATCAGTCCTTTTTCTTTGATTGAATGTACAGAACTCCATGTATCCACTACGGTGCTTATGCTACGTGCTATCCCGCACCTAGCCTAAATCTCACACACATAAGGTCGGATTTGAAAAAGTCGAAAAATTGTCATTTTTCAGACTTTTTCCGCATCCTCTTATTGTAAACTTTTGTAAAATTTGGCAAAAAAATCCTAAAGTTTTTAATAATATTGCCGATAAACAAAATATAAAAGTTTGATTAGTAATTTTAGAAATTAATGTCACAAAAGGTATTCAGGAGTATTTTAATGGTTGATTCCGCATCCGGTTCAAAAATTTATTCTGAAAACAGTTTATATGATTTTTCTGCAGAAAGCAATAAACTTGTAGTGGAGAAGTTCTTGCAAAGTTTACATACAGAAGGTAATTTGTCAGAAGCAGAGTTGAAATTTTTGTCATACAGTAAAGAAAGACGCTCATCTGCAAAATTACTTGAAAATATTGTTTCATCAGCCATGACATTATCAAATTACGAAGAAGTGTTGTATCTGAAAAATTATAAATCTTTTCTGGGAACTATAAATCCGGAACAGAAAGTCAGAAATATTCGGTATAAAGATGATGAAGGCAATATTGTTGCAACATTGCAGATTGATACATTATCAAAAAAATTAAGAATGCAGAATTTGGGTAATTTTCTTCCACATCTGGAGTGTTTTTCCCCAAGTGAAGTCGGTACAAAAATTCAAAATATGGCAAGGTATAATAACTGGACACCTGAAGATGGCGGAGTAAACCGTTTTAACGGTAATCGGGAAGTTCGTTATAAGGATAAGAATGGTAATGTAATGGCTGCAATTATAACAAAAGAAAACGGAGTCTTTGATACGATTGCCGAGTATGAGTATAAAACAGGCTATCTTACAAAAATGACTTTAACAAATACTTATGGCAATTCAATTGTTATGTATGACGGAACAAAAAAGGTTAATCAGGATGTTCGTATAGATATTGATAATGATGGAATGATTATTGAAATAACAAAAGTTTATACTGATTAAATTTTTTAAATTAATATTTTTATTATTAATTTTTTGTCAAAGATGGCAAAAAATTTTTTTTGATGTTTTTAAGCAAATGTAGATTAATAGCAGGAATTAAATATGAAAATATCACCAATAAATTATGTAAAAGCAAGTGTTGCATCTATGAGAAATTTTGTATCAGCAAATAAATATATTGACAGTATAAAATCGAATGTTGTGTTATCCGAAAAAGATGATACTTTTATAGCAGCTGTGTCATCACTAAAGTTATCGGATATGCAAATTAATGAGACCTTAAAAGCACAGGGTATTACATATTGTGAAGCTACAGAAAATACTTTGCGTGCGCTTGCTGGATATAATGGCGGATTTTTTTCTCTTAAATTTAATACAGAACTTTCTCCGGCTTTGATAAAAGAATCTTTTGTCAAAGCTATGCTAAAAGGAGAAAATTTAAAATTGGGCGGATTTCTTAATTACAAAAATATGGTAAGTCATTTAAAGCGACAGGATATTATTCAAAAAGGTTTAAAACTTCACACTTATGAATTAAATAACAAAATAATCCCAACCCAGGCTGAATTGGCCGCGAAGACTTTGTCAAAGCTTTCAAAGAAATATATAAAACCAAAGGATTTATTTTTTGTAGATACAGAAGCTTTTTATTATGATAATTTAGATAAAACAGCATATAGTGTAGATGTAACAAAGAAAACTTTTATACAAATGAAGTCTACATTCAGAACCTGTGTATTTGATACAGATGAAAGTGGTAGTGCAGTAGGGTATTCTACCACAGCAAGAGATATTTTTCGGTCGAAGGAAGTCACAACGGCATATAAAGAACAGCAAAATATTAGCGAAAGTTTGCCGCCAATTGCGGATGAAGTAAATAATAAACTGTACGCTGAAGCATTCAGGTTCGGAAATACAGAAATCAACAGCTTAAAAAAGGATAAGGTTTCTGAAGTTGTAAATATTTTATCTAGGAAACTCAGAAAAAATTTATCGGAAGAACAGCTTCAATATGTTAAATTGTATGATAAAAATAAAAGAAATATATCAAGAATATGTTATTATGATTCATCAATAGGACGTTCTTTTGTATTCAGTGACCAAGGCAGTTTTTTGTATGAGCTGGAATATAATAAAGACCCTTTTGGTAACATAATTGCTTGTTCAAAATGTTAAATATCTATTTTCATAAAGCTGTTTTTATAATTGTTAATAGTTGTCAACAACTCGGTGAATTCTTTATATTTGCCTGTGTGGACAATTTTTGATAATTCTATAGTATTGAGAAATTCAATAATAAAAGAATCTTCATTGCGTTCTTTAATTTTTATCATGAGAGCATCTTCAAATGCTTCAAGCAGAGTTTCTGTTGCAGCGTTAGTAATTCCAAGTGCTGATGCGGCACGGTTAATATTAAAAATCCCATTTAAGTTATTGCATGTATATCGGAGCATTCCTGAAAAAGTTTTTAAGATAGCTTCATTTTGTTTTTTTGTGTTTGAATACTTCATATAATGGACAGAGTCTGCCCCTGTTGTTTGCATTATTGTTTGTAATATATCGCTGTCGGCGGGATAATCAAAAAACATTAATATATCGCTTTTATGAGCATTAACTCTGTTTATTATTGAGTTATAAATGTCTTTGTACGGTTTTAAAAATTCTGCGATATCTCTGTCTTCTACAAAAACAGCAACAGTTTTTTCTGTATTTTTTATATAATTGTTTACCTGAGGTAATATATCTGATTTTCTTCTGTGATCAAAAACCTTTTGTTTAACTTCTTCTGTTTCTATGCAGTCAGCATGAATATCTTTCAGAATAAGCTGAACGCTTGTAACTCCGTTAAATACATTTAATTGAGGAGCAAATGCAATGTCAACTCTGTCACCGTTCAAAAGCGGAATATCTCCTCTTGACCACCAGATGCAGTTAAGAGTTCCGTTAGGCCATTCTAAAATTAGTTTTAAATGCTCTTTAGATGAACCCATCAGTTTTTTCTCTTTCAGGATTAAGTTATTGATAACAAATGTTGGTGATGGATTTGACATTCCAAACGGTTCCAATTGTGATAACTCTTCAACCAGAGAAATATCAATATCTTCAGGTGATAATTCCAAATCTATGTTAAGAGAAGGAATAAGCTTTTGACCGTTTAACATTTCATCAACTGTTTGATTTATAGCTTTTTTCACTTCTTCAAAGCTTGTTTTTTCTGCGGAAAAAGTAAAACCTCCGGCAAGCTGGTGCCCTCCAAAACCTTCCAGCTTTTCAGAGATGTTTGTTAAAATATCATATATATTCAGCTCTTTTACGCCTCTTGCAGAACAACGGTAAGTTTTGTTTTTTTCTGAATAAGTCATAATAAATGTCGGTTTATAATATTTTTCAACAAACTTTGATGCAGCTATTCCAATAACACCAATGTGCCAGTTTGGGTTTGCAAGAACGATAGCGTTATCTCTGCTTTTGGAGTTTATCCACATTTCCTCCGCTTCCTGAAATAAATCTGCGACCATTTGCTGACGCATTTTGTTAAGGTTCTCAAGCTGCATTATACAGAGTTCTATTTCCTGTTTGTTGTCAGATATAAGAAGTTTTACAGCAGGATCAACCGATTCAATTCTTCCGGATGCATTTATTCTCGGGGCAACCGTAAAAGCTATCTGTTCTGATGTGAGTCCGTTATCTGTATTTATTCCGGCATGGTCAAGCAATCTTTTTAATCCGTAGTGTTTACCCTGAGCAATAAGCTCAAGCCCTTTTGTTACAAAATACCTGTTTTCTCCGATAAGCGGAACTAAATCTGCAATAGTGCCGACGGTTACAAATGGTAAGATTTCATAGCTGAAGTTTAGTTTATTATATTTTTCCAAAACTCCCTGAGCAAGTTTAAATGCCACACCGACTCCTGCAAGTGATGTTAAGTATTCAATCTGAAGCGGAGTTAATTTTTCATCAAGTGCATTCATTGCTTTCGGATTAATTATTGCTAAAGCAGGCGGAAGCTCTTCCGGAGCTTCGTGATGGTCTGTTATGATTACATCACGTCCGAAGCTGTTTATAAATTTAACTTCTTCGGCACTGCTTATGCCGTTATCAACAGTTATAATTAACTTTGGCTTTTTTTGACTTAAAAGTTTTACCAGAGCTTTTGAGTTAAGCCCGTGCCCTTCTTCATCTCTGTCAGGAATATAATAATCAACATTGCCTCCAAGAAAACTAAATGTTTTAACAAGTACAGATGTTGAAGTTACACCATCAGCATCAAAATCGCCGTATATGAGTATATTTTCTTTTCCATCGATTGCTTTAACTATTCGTTCTACAGCTTTCGGCATATCGCAAAAAGCATTAGGGTGCATTAATGTTATATCAAGAGGATTTAAAAATTCGTGTTTTGCTTCCTCTGTTTTAATGCCCCTAATTTCTAACAATTTATCTATAATAGAGGTTTTATCCCCTGTTTTTGAGTTTACTCCCTTGCTCCCACTAATGAGCCATTCTTTTCTCCAAGACATGTCTGTTCTTTCAGTATTTCAATTGCTTTCTTTAGCTGAACGTCATCTTTTGCATCAGCATTTTCCTTTTTAAATTCTACCACAACATCCGGAGTTATGCCTTTTTTGTGAATATCAGTTCCAGAAGGTGTTAAATATCTTTGAATAGTAATATTTACACCCGCTTCATCAGGAAGACGATTAATCTCCTGAACCAAACCTTTGCCGAAAGATTGTTCTCCGACTATTGTAGCTCTGTGATTATCTTTTAGTGCTCCGCTTAAGATTTCGCTTGCGGAAGCAGACCCTTTGTTTATGAGAACAACGATTGGTTTTTCGGTAACCTGGTGTTTTCTTGCTCTTGTTGTTGTTTTGTAACTGTCACGGTCAACAGTGCTTACTATAACTCCGCCATTTAACAGCATATCAGATATATAGATTGCATTGGTTAAAAGTCCTCCTGGATTTGAACGAAGGTCAATAATATAACCTTGTGCATCTGCAGAGTTGTTTAATATTGTTTCAATCTCGCCTGCAGCATTTTTGCTTATAAAAGAGCTTAGTCTTATGTATTTGATGCCTTCGGGAATAGCTGTTTCAAACGGAGGTTTTTCGGATACAGATTTTACTTCAATCTCATCACGAACAATGCTGTACCATTTGTTAGGAACATCTTTTCTTTTTATTAAAAGCTTTACTGTTGTTCCTTTTTCTCCTCTGATTTTATCGG
Source organism: uncultured bacterium (assembly GCA_902760905.1). Lineage (GTDB taxonomy): Bacteria > Cyanobacteriota > Vampirovibrionia > Gastranaerophilales > Gastranaerophilaceae > CAG-196. The sequence goes on along the minus strand of CACWIL010000100.1, from coordinate 187 downwards.
CTGCAACATCAATACTTATACCTTTTGTGCTTTCACCGTTAATTTCTAATATTTCATCATCCGCAAGAAGTCCGGCACGTTCAGCAGGAGAATCTTCCAGCGGTGCTATGATGACTAATTTGCCTTCACGAATACCGATTTGTGTTCCGATACCTTTTAGCGAACCTTTTATTGATTGGTTTTCTTC
>CACWIL010000099.1 GCA_902760905.1 uncultured bacterium | reverse complement strand
CTATATAAAGTATTGATATTATGACATATATTTTTTGTTTTGACAACTTTTATAATGTAAACCAGATAGTTATTTTATATTTTATAAAAAGTGACTATATACTATTTTACAGTAAATGTTACTATAATTTTGTCATTCTGAGGGAAATAGCCATTAAAATCCCGAAGAATCTCAAAAATTGTATGTTATGGAGATTCTTCGCCCATAAATTGCTGTTGGGCTCAGAATGACGGATTTTTACTGTAACATTGTATATAATTACCTTATAAAAAATATTGGTAAGTATAATTGAAATTAAAACTTTAATACTTGTAATTTTTTCATTTTCCATTTTCAACTTTTCACTAAATACATCCCTCTTGCACAGCAACTTGTTTATGTTAGCATGAATATATAAGGAGAAATATATTATGAAAAATTATGAATTATTGACAATTTTTAAACCAAGTCTTGACTCTGACGAGCTTGACAAAGCTGTTGATAAAATTTCATCTGATATTAAATCAGCAAAAGGTGAAGTATCTTCAATAGACAAAATGGGCAGAAAAAAACTTGCTTATGACTTGCAGGGATATCGTGACGGCTTCTTCACAACAATGATAGTTTCACTTCCTGCAGAAGCTATTGTTGAGTTTAAGAGAAATCTTAAACTTAATGACACTGTTCTCAGATTTATGTTTATGGAAGTTGCTAAAAAAGCACAAACTGTATAGTAAAAGGAAGATATATGACATTAGCAAAAGCAGTTGTTACAGGCTCTATATACAGAGCACCTGAAAAGCGTTTTACACAGAATAATGTACCGGTTTCATCATTTGTGATGAATATAGGTGACAGAGAAGAGATGCTCTTAAGAGTTATTGCAAAACGTCAGTCATTAGATGAAGTTGTTTCTTCTCTCGGTAAAGATGACAGAGTTCTTGTAGAAGGCAGACTTCAGATTACAACCGTAAAAAATGAGAGCGGTGCTGAAAGAAGAATATTTGAGATAGATGCAAATACAGTTGAGCCTATATCAGCAACTACCGGAAGCGGTTCTTCCGCTTCACCTTCTTCAAACGAAGAAATTGTAAAATTTCCGAAAGAAGAAGAATTTGCTGATGAATTGATTGGCGAAGACGAAATTCCGTTTTAGGGGTAAATATAAGGGTGATGGTTAACGCCTCCCTACAGACCTCTTTACAAAGAGGACATAAGTAATATAAGGCTAGAAAGGCAAAACAGAAAAATGGCAAAACAAGATGCAGCAGATAGAAAGAAAAAGAAAACATGCAGTTTTTGCGCTGAACATGTTGATTCTATCGATTACAAAGATGCAGCAAAATTGAAAAGATACTTAACAGAAGCAGGAAAAATTATTCCAAGACGTGTTACAGGCAACTGTGCAAGACACCAGAGAATGATTACAACTGCTATCAAAAGAGCAAGAGAAGCTGCAATCATCAGTTATGTATTTGATTAATACAGGTACTTAACATTATGTGGAATTTGAATTGAAAATGGAAAGTTGAAAATGGAAAATTATTTTTAATTAAACAATTTTCCGTACTCCATTTTCAATTTTCCATTAAAGTGTAGGGTGCAATTATTTGTACCAAATTTAGGAGAAAGCAATGTCAAATCAAATTACAATAAGATCAGACAGAGATACTGATTACGTTTTCCAGTATAAAGGTGCGGATGTTACACTTAAAGCCGGTGGTATTTTAAGCATTGCTGACGGTTTGGATGAAGTAGTTCTTCCGACTTGTGCAATGAAAATTGTAAAAAACCTGATTGTTATTAAAGGTGATGTTAAATAGTATTATTGTTTAAGCATGGTAATACTGATTGACAATACATCTTTATTGTATAAAATTGTATTATAACTTAGTAAGGTATAAGTTAACGTAGTATATTTAATCAAAGAAGGAGATTAATCTCATGGCACGTGAAAAGTATGAACGTACGAAACCACACGTTAACGTAGGTACAATAGGCCACGTTGACCACGGTAAAACAACATTAACAGCAGCTATTTCTGGTGTTTTAGCTGCAGCAGGTAAAGCAGATGCTAAAAAATTCGATGAAATCGATGCTGCTCCTGAAGAAAGAGCAAGAGGTATAACCATCTCTACTGCTCACATTGAATACGAAACTGATGCAAGACACTATGCTCACGTAGACTGCCCAGGCCACGCAGACTATGTTAAGAACATGATTACAGGTGCTGCTCAAATGGATGGTGCAATACTTGTTGTTGCTGCTACAGATGGTGCAATGCCTCAAACTCGTGAACACATTCTTCTTGCTAGACAAGTTGGTGTTCCTAAATTGGTTGTATTCCTGAACAAATGTGATATGGTTGATGATCCAGAATTATTAGAATTAGTTGAAATGGAAGTTAGAGAACTTCTTTCATCTTATGAATTTGATGGTGACAACATTCCATTCATCCATGGTTCAGCTCTTAAAGCTTTGGAAGCTGTTCAAGCTAATCCAAATATCGCTAGAGGCGAAGATAAATGGGTTGATAAAATTTGGGAATTGATGGACGCTATCGACAGCTACATCCCAACTCCTGAACGTGACTTAGACAAACCATTCTTGATGCCTATCGAAGATATCTTCTCTATCACTGGTCGTGGTACAGTTGCAACAGGTAGAGTTGAAAGAGGTATTGTTAAAGTTGGTGACGAAGTTGAGCTTGTTGGTTTAGGCGAAACTAAGAAAACTACAGTAACAGGTGTTGAAATGTTCAGAAAATCACTTGACCAAGGTCAAGCTGGTGACAACATTGGTGCATTGTTAAGAGGTGTTGATAAGACTGAAATCCAACGTGGTCAAGTTCTTGCAAAACCTGGTTCAATTCACCCGCACACTAAATTTACTGCTAACGTTTACGTTTTGACAAAAGAAGAAGGCGGACGTCACACTCCATTCTTCCCTGGTTACAGACCACAATTCTATATCAGAACAACTGACGTTACCGGTTCTATTAAATTCAACGGCGAAATGGTAATGCCTGGTGATAACGTAGTTATGGATGTTGAACTTATCGCTCCTGTAGCTATTGAACAAGGTATGAGATTCGCTATCCGTGAAGGTGGTAGAACTGTTGGTGCTGGTGTTGTTGATAAAATTACTGAATAATAGTTTTTGTTAAACAGTACAAAAAGCGTAAAAGAGGATGATTATTAATAATCGTCCTCTTTTTTTGTTTATCTTGTACACCTTCCTTTCTAAAATAATAAATAATTATTTTCTGTGTTCTGAATGCATGATGTTTTAAATTCCTTTGGAATTGTTATAAACACATATTCAGTCCTCTTCTTTAATCCGCTTAATCCCACAATTGCGTCGTCCTTTCCTAAATTATCGTTAATAAAATTGAATAAATTTTGTATAGTTTTTTGCATAAATTATCCTTTCTTGCAATTTGTGTGATATAATAACAATGTAATATTAATGATTATTATTAGTTAGTCAACATAAAGGAGTAAAAAATGGGAAAAGTAACAAAAGATATGGGGATTATAGAAATTGTTCAGGCACATCCGGAAGCAGCAATGGTGTTCCAAAAATACGGTATGGGGTGTTTAGGTTGTGCTGCCGCAAGATTTGAAAACCTTGAAGCTGGTGCTAAAGTTCATGGCTTTGATGCAGATGAAATGGTGGCTGAAATCAATGAATTAATTGGGGCTTAGGGGCAAATATATTTAAACGAATTGAACACTTCAAGTGATCAGATTCCTTTCAGCGTCCCGTCACCCTAACCCTCTCCGATGGGAGAGGGGATAGTTAATAAGCAGGGTGTGTTAACAAATAGGAGAGTTTTATATGGTTTTGTGGGAATTTATCGTTATTTGCGGTATAGTATTTATCATACTTGAACTTTTTGTTCCGAGCATGTTTTTCCTTAACTTTGCATTAGCAGCTTTTGTGACAGCGGTTGCATCATTATATACTGCAAAAATGCTTTCACTTGTTATGGTATTTTTTGTATTTTCATTTCTGTCATTTGCTTTTCTCAGACCTTTGTTGTTAAAAAGAAAAAGCAAAGAAATCGAAACCGGCGTAAATGATAAATATATTGGTAAAAAGGCAAAGGTTATAGAAGATGTTTCAGGGGAGAATGGTGCTATATCTATATATGATGAAAGATGGAATGCGCGAACTGATGACGGTTCTGTAATTTCTGCCGGAGAAGAAGTTGAAATTGTAAGAAATGACAGTTTAATAATGTATGTAGTAAAAAGGTAAGGGTTATGCCCTTAATCAAACCCTCTCCCAATGGGTGAGGGTACAAGTTATATAGAGGAGTTTTTATGATTTTTTCTTTATTTTTAATTGTACTTGCTCTGCTTTTTGTGGCAAAGGGTGTTATTATTGTACAACAGGCTGAGGTTGTTGTAATCGAAAGACTCGGTAAGTATGACAGGATCCTCGAATCAGGGTTTAACTTCATTATTCCCATTCTTGAGGCACCAAGAGCAATTGACTGGAAAACTACGCAAAGAGGATTTGATGGTTCAACCTATTCTATTATACAAAAAAGAACAAGAATTGACCTTAGAGAAGCAGTTTATGATTTTCCTCGTCAAAACGTAATTACAAAAGATAACGTATCTATAAGTATTAACGCTCTTTTGTATTTCCAGATTATGAATCCAAAATCAGCAGTTTATGAAATTCAAAATCTGCCTGAAGCTATAGAAAAGCTGACACAGACAAACCTGAGAAACCTTGTTGGTCAGCTAGATTTGGATGAAAGTTTAGTATCACGTGATAAAATTAATCAGGAGCTAAGAGCTATCCTTGATGAAGCGACTAATAAATGGGGCGTTAAAGTTAACCGTGTAGAACTTCAGGATATTATTCCTCCGTCTGATATTCAATCTGCAATGGAAAAACAAATGAAGGCAGAGCGTGACAGACGTGCTGCAATACTAGAAGCTGAAGGTCTGAAAAAATCAGCAGTACTTAAAGCAGAGGGTGAGAAAGAAGCTGCAATTAACAGAGCAGAAGGTGAAAAACAATCTAATATTCTTAGAGCTGAAGGTGTAGCGCAGGCACGTATTCTTGAAGCTGATGGTGAAAAAGAGGCTATTCAAAGAATTATTAATGCACTTGCTGATAAAGGTCAGCCTGATAAATACTTAATTGCTATGAAATATCTTGAAACAATGAAAACCATTACCAGTGGTAAAGATAACAAGGTTGTTTATATGCCTTATGAAGCAACCGGCATTCTAAGTTCGGTAGACGGTATTAAACAAATGTTTGATAAGAAGTAATAACAATTAAAATTAAGGTAACTATATATCTTTTTACAGAAAGTATGACAATTGTCCTGTCATACTGAGCATAAGCGAAGTATCTCATAAAATAAAGATTCTTCGGGCGAAATTGATTAATGCCCTCAGAATGACGATATTTTAAATTATTTTTGTGTAA
>CACWIL010000098.1 GCA_902760905.1 uncultured bacterium | reverse complement strand
GGTATGGATGACGATGAAATTCCTGATTCGGTGATTAAAAAATTTGATTTAGCAGTAGGAAATGATACTTGTCCTATAGATATTGAAACAATGAAGATAAGATTACATGATGTTCCTAATCTTAATCAGATAATTACAGTTAACCAACAATCGACAGAAAACCCTATTATCACTCTAAAACCACAGTATGAATCACTACTAAAAAGAGCCACAGTAAATGCGAGATATTTATCCAATATAGGTGTTGAAGCTACCTTTGATGGTGATTTGTTAAAAGCTGCGCAATTAAATGTTGCGTTGAATAAGAAAATGTTTAAGGATTTTTCAAACATGATTCATTACATTAATACCCATGTTAAGTATCCTAGAGAAAAGAAGCTCTTGTTTGATTCTATGAATGATACTTTTTTATCTAGTTACATTTCTTGCCAGGAACAAGTTCAATCTGGAATAGAATCACTAAGACAATTTGATTCAATATTATCAAATGCCGTAGTAAACGATTTATCTAGAAATAATACGGACAACGAAACAAATAAAGAAGCTGTAGTAAATCTAACTAAACATCAATATTTAATGAAGTTTAGAAAATTAAATGAAGAACAACATTACACTCAAATTTTCAAAAATGTTGCTAAAGAGATATCTGAAAGAGAGAGTAAGATAGAATCCAAAAGGGCGGATGAGATTAAATCCCCCAAAAAGGGATTTCACCTATGAATGCAATATCAAAAGGTATACCTTTTGATAGTTCGTTTTTTGGATGTAAAAAGCATTGCAAAAGTCTTAATTTTTCAATTTTGTTTCAGTTTCATATCACAGTCATACTTTTGAACGGATTTACTCTATGAACAGTCAGAAAATCGCTTATAAACGTGTATCAACTGTCGATCAGACAACCTTACGTCAGCTTGACGGTATGACATTTGATAAAGTTTTTGAAGAAAAAATTTCCGGGAAAACTAAAGAGCGACCACAACTGCAGGCAATGATAGAATATATCAGAGAAGGTGATCATGTGTATGTGCATTCACTTGATAGATTAGCACGCAATCTGAAAGACCTGCTTGAGATCGTTAACATAGTAACAGATAAGGGCTGTACCATTCATTTTGTCTCCCAGGGCTTTGAATTTTCAAAAAACGGATCGAATCCAACATCAAAACTTCTGCTGCAGCTATTGGGTAGCATTCACGAGTTTGAATTGCAGCTGATCCACGAACGGCAGCGAGAGGGAATTGAAAGCGCAAAACGGAAAGGTTGTTATAAAACTGGCCGTCCTGTTACCATGACTGATGAAAAAATCGCGACATTCAAAACTCTGTATGAACAAGGAATGCCTGTAGCTAGAATTGCTAGAGAGTTAAGGGTTTCTGAGGCAACTTTGTTTCGGCTAATTAAGAAACAACAAATACCAAAACCCCAAAAACAAAAAAAGCCACACTAGGTGGCCTAAAACTCTTGTATCACACAACAAGGTTTATTATACCATATTTAGATTTTTAGCATATTCTGTTTTTTTAGATTTAGCTTTGGTATTTTTCTTCTATATTTTGTATATTAAAGAATAAATTGCTTTTATAAGAGGTGATAACAATGGAAAAAAAATTAGGCCAAAAATTATTAGTTAATTCGATAAACGAAGTCTACAACATTTCTACAAAGGCTCTAAATCGTTCTGAGATGCTGAATTTCGGGCTGTTTGCCTTTTCTTTAATATTTTGTTCAATAAATATTTACCTTGTTAGGGGAAGCTCAATGGCAATAAATTCAAAATTTATTGCTGTTTGGATTTTGCTAACGATGATTTTTTCTGCTTTTTTGTTTGCATTAATGCAGTTGTGGGCTAACAAGTATAGTTTGTGGAAAGATAAACGTCTGCTAGAGGACAATAAAAGAACTAGCGAAAAGAAGGACCGATCACTAATTTTTTATAAAGACATCGCATCGTACACAAGTCCTTCCGAATATCTGAATGCTTTTTTAGCTGGTTCTAACAACAGCCAACTTGATCCTGTCGCAAACAAATTAATGAGAGATTTTGCAAAAGAAATTGTAGTGACATCACGTATTACTATGCGAAAAATGTATGCTTACAGATTGCATGTAACTTTTTTTTCAATTTGCTTTATTGCTTACTTGCTGAATTACTTGTTAATTATTTAAATTTTTACTACAAATAATCAAATAATGGGAGAGTGAGTAACTCTCCTTTTTGTTTGGTTAAATGTGATCCTAAATAATTTAGGATCTGCAATAACTAATACCAATACTGAAAATCATCTTACTGGTTACATTTATCACATCCGACGAATGATAATTATTCATTTTTATATAGAATATTACTAATTATGTTATATTAATCAGTAACAAATGCAGTTGTAGCCTTATGTGGAGAAGTAATTATGAGCGGTACCTTTTTAAATCCAGACGGTGAAAATTCGTTTATCGAAATATGCCGAAAAAGCTCTTTTGTTGATAAGACCAATTTTATTGGTGAAATGATAGAAAGGCTTGATGGAGGTGAAGAAAAATTAGTCGCTTTTACTAGACCTCGCAGGTTTGGTAAAACTATTACCGCACAGATGTTGGCATCCTTTTTTTCAAAGGGAATGGACAGTAAAAATGTTTTTTCCAAGTTGAAAATTGCAACTGAGTATGAGAGTAAAAAGTACAAAAATTTCAATTACGAAAACTTTCTTAATAAGTATGACGTAGTATATGTGGATATGAATGATGTCTATGACTCATATAAAACCTATACACAAAGGTCTGAAAAAATTCAGGATGTCTTAGATATTGTAGATTATTTTGAATACAGCGTTATCAAAGAATTAAGGGAACGTTCTGATTTCTTGCCTATATTAGAAAAAGAAAGAGTAGGGAATATTGGACTGTCTGATGCATTATCCTTCATTCATAAAAAAATGGATATGAAATTTATATTTATCATGGATGAATGGGATTTGATTTACCGCGATTTTCGCGATGACGAGCTTCTTCAAAAAAAATATATAGACAAACTTAGGGGACTTTTCAAAGCATCAAAAGGAATTGAGTGTTTCTCTTTGGTTTATTTGACCGGTATACTTCCAATCAAAAAATACAATTCTGAATCTGCTCTGAATAATTTTAAGGAATACAATATGTTAAAGCCAGGTACTTACGAAGATTATCTTGGTTTTACAGAAGCAGAGGTGGAAAAGATCGTAAGCGAGTCGAATTGTAGCTTATCTCTTAAAGATATAAAAGATTGGTATGATGGTTATAAACTTAATGGAAAGGAAATTTATAATCCAAATTCTGTAATTTCTGCCATTTTTGATGGCAAATGTCAAAGTTATTGGAGTGGAACTTCTTCAAATAATGAGGTTGTACGACTTATAAATATGAACTTTGACGGTATCAAGAATGATATTTTAAATTTGATAGCTGGTGCCAAGATAATGTTTGATTATGAGACTTTTCAGAATGATATGGTTTCCATAGAAAACAAAGATCAGTTATTTTCATTATTGGTATGTTTAGGTTATTTAGGCTGTGAAGAAAAGGGAAATGGATCGACCTGTCGTTTAGCTTTTGTGCCTAACCGTGAAATTAGATCTGCTTTATCTTCAATAGTAAGAAAGCAGTCATGGTATAACTCTCTGCCAATAATAGAACGTTCGGAAAAACTCTTTCATGCAATAAAGAACTGTGATGCTGGAACTGTTTCACAGATTATCGGGGATATTCATAATTCCACTTATATTTCAGTTCTCGGATATAACCGTGAGGAAGCTTTAGTATTTTGCCTGATTGCCGGACTGATGTGGTCAACCGGTTCAGATTACGAGTGCTACAGAGAAGTTCAATCAGGAATTGGATTTGTTGATTTGGTTTATGTTCCGCTATCTAATGTTGATTTACCGATTATGCTTATTGAATTTAAACGTGATGCAGGTGCGGATGTTGCCATTAAGCAAATCAAAGACAATAACTATGTCAGCAGATATTGTAATAACAAACCTGACCACGAAATCATTATGATAGGACTTAGTTATAATTCAAAAACCAAAGAGCATGATTGTGTTATTGAATCATTAACTCAGTGATCCCCTGTATGCTTTTGTTGCTCCTTTATCTGCTTTCTTGCTTCATCCAGACATTCCTGGATGAATTGCGCATAATGTTCCATCATTTCTGCCCTTTGAGAAAACAGATTTGTACGAGCGTATGCCTGTACTACAGCCGAGCCAACTTTATGGTCTAGACACATCTCTGCAACTGACGAATCAAAATTAAGTTTTTTACTGCTATAAATTAACGGTATAGAATCTCTGAAAAGAGATCGGAATCCATGCAGTGTTATGCTGAATTTTTCTCCAAAATGATATCTGATATTCCTTGCCACAGATCTAACTAATTTAAAAAATTTCTGTTCATCATCAACTTTATAATGCACTCGTACTACTGAAAAAGCCTTTTGAACTGTAGCAGTAATAGGGACCTCAAAGCATTCACTAATTTTCGTTTTGATAGACACTTTTTTTAGACCCTGCTGAACTTTGCTATCTGAGAAGTCGTTGTTATACAGCTTAACAAGAAGTCTCAACGTTTCGGAAGGTCGCAAACACACGCACATCAAAATAACAACAAGTTCAGGAACCATTTTAATTTTCAATTTTGGATTGTTGTTGATAACATCAATGAAGAACGTGCTGATTATCTGCCTGTATTCATCCAACGTTTCAAAATTCTCATGCTTGAATGATTTGAAATGCGTTTTATGCTTTGTCACTTGCAGATATTTTGTTTTCAGTAGAGTGTCAATTTGGTTAATTGGTAGCAGTACCGTATTTGATGGATCATACAGTGCCACAATATCTGAGTAAATTTTTCGGATGCAACCTACGTAAAGTTTTCTTGTGCCATAGTTGTATTTGTTGAGTACATTGTAACTTTCAGTTGAGACAAAATCATAGAGAGTGGCATTCACTCCGTTTTTCAGAATGGCTTTAGCCGCGTTGATAGAGATCCTAATGTAATTTTTGGAAACAGCATCCTTTCGAGAATTGATCACCTCCAAAACAGAAATCGATTCAAGTTTCTCTTTTAAAACTGATTTGTCTGAATTTTCCATGAAATCTTTTGAATTTACATGAATTTCAAGATTGCCGTCTATACTTGAAAGTTTAACCAAATCAATTTCAATAATGCACTTATCGTCAACTTTATGCAACGTAACAATTTCCATAATATAATCCTCCGATTTATGATTTAACATATAATCGGATCATGACTTCTTATAAATTGGTTTTCCATTGTTATCGTTATATGATGTTTTACATTTAGGATAATTCTCACAACTCCAAAAATATCCAAATTTGCCGTTTCTGCGAATTAAACCGCCGCCGCAATTCATACATTTGTAAATTTGACTGACATTTGATCCATCGATTTTGATTTTGGAATTTCTAACCTTGTTA
>CACWIL010000097.1 GCA_902760905.1 uncultured bacterium | reverse complement strand
GGGGTTATTTTTATATGTTTGGTGTAGAATGTTAGAGTATAAGAGGGTGAATGTGTAGTACATATTACCGTAGAATAAAGAAAAGGACAGCGTTTAGCTGATTATTTATATATGAGTATACAAGAGTGGTTTGAAAAAAGAAAAGAAGCTCAGAGAGAGCGCAGAGCTAAAGAAATAAAGGGTGTTGAAAATGATGCTCCTGAACTATGGACAAAGTGTGTTCATTGCGGTACACAGCTTTTAAAGACAGATTTGGAAGAAAATCAGATGGTATGCCCTCATTGTGATTATCACTACAAAATAAATGCAAGAAGAAGAATAAATCAGCTTGTTGATGAGGATTCTTTTGAAGAATTGTTTACTAATATAAAGCCTACCGACCCTTTGGGATTTTTTGATACGGAAGCTTACGCTGACAGATTAAAAAAAGCACAAACCAAGACGGGGCTTAATGATGCTGTTGTTACCGGTCTTGCTGAGATTTGCGGTCATAAAATAGCAATAGCGGTTATGGATTTTGAGTTTATGGGCGGTTCGATGGGTAGTGTTGTAGGCGAAAAGGTTACAAGAATAATGGAAAAAGCTCTTGAACTTAAAGTTCCTATGCTTGCCGTAACATCTTCCGGTGGTGCAAGAATGCAGGAAAGTGCATTATCTCTTATGCAGATGGCTAAGACATCTTGTGCAGCAGGAAAACTTGATGAGGCAGGTATTTTATACATAAATCTTTTAACCGAACCGACTTTTGGCGGTATTACTGCAAGTTTTGGTACTTTAGGTGATATTATTATCGCTGAACAAGGTGCAAGAATAGGTTTTGCCGGAAGAAGAGTTATTGAGCAAACAATCAGACAAAAACTACCGGAAGATTTTCAGACAGCTGAATATCTGCTTAAATACGGTCAGGTTGATATTGTTTCAAAAAGAAAGAATCTCAGAAAAACACTGGCAAACATTTTGGAAATGCATGAGGCTTAGAGGTAAAAATGGCAACGGTATTAGATTTTGAAAAACCAATCATAGATATACAGAATAAAATAGAAGAACTCAGAAAACTGAGTGAAAATTCCGGTTTGGATTTGGAAGAGCAAATAGAGTCTTTTGAAAAACAGGCAGAAGATAAAAAAAAGGAGTTATATTCAACATTGAAACCTTCACAGAAATTACAAATATCAAGACATCCTGAAAGACCAAAATTTTTGGATTATGTACACCTTATGTGTGAAGATTTTATAGAACTTCACGGTGACAGAGAAGGAATGGATGACAGAGCCATTATTGGCGGTATTGCAAAATTCAACGGTAAACCGATTATGATAATAGGTATTCAAAAAGGTAAAAGTACAAAAGAAAACCTTGAATACAATTTTGGCATGCCACAGCCTCAGGGATACAGAAAGGCTCTCAGATTATTTAAGCATGCAAACAAGTTTAAAATGCCTATTATTACGATTATAGATACTCCCGGTGCATATCCTGGTATTAAGGCAGAAGAAACAGGGCAGGGTGCTGCAATAGCAATGAATCTCAGAGAAATGTCAAAACTATCAGTACCTGCAATAGCAATTATTTCAGGTGAAGGCTGCAGCGGTGGTGCTTTAGGTTTAGCTGTTTCTAATGTAGTAATGATGCTTGAACATGCTTATTATACTGTTATTTCTCCTGAAGGATGTGCTTCTATTCTTTGGAGAGATGCATCAAAATTTGCGGATGCTGCTGAAGCTCTTAAAATTACATCAAAAGACTTGCTAGAGCTCGGTGTAATTGATGAAGAAATACAGGAACCAATCGGCGGAGCGCATACGGATTATGAAGAAACCGCAAAGGCTATGAAGTGTGCAATAGAGCGTCAATTAGAAAAATTATACTCGATGACTGAAGAAGAACTCAGAACACAAAGATACGACAAATTCAGAAAAATGGGGCAATTCATAGAAATGTAGCAATTTTGCTACATTCTATGTATTTTGATGTATTTTTATATTTTTATATGCCCTTTCTTTGGCCGCAAAGAAAGGGCAAAAGAAACTCTTGGGGCGGAACTTCATTCGCTAAACAATTCTACGGTTCAGCTTAAGAGAGTGAACTCGGTGTTTGTGATGATAAATGTAAAACTAAATAATTAAAACATTTATCTATCACCTCCACCTCAGACAGCACTCTCTCTGCTACTGCTTCACCCAGATTGTTTGCTCATTCCGTTATGCCCCAAACCCCTTAATTTTAAATCTTTAGAACTGTTTTGTCCCAAGCATTATGCAGCGAACAATCAATGTTTGTGAGACATTAACAGAGCAAGTGCTGTTTGAGGGATTGGCATGTTGATAAATGGAAGAGTTAAATTTTCTTTAAGTCTAACTTTTTATAGCCATTTATCCATGAAAATCCCGAGTTCACTTGCTCAGGTCGAACGTTACAATTGATTAGTGAGCGTAGTATTAGCTTGGGGAGTTTCTTTCCGTTACTTTCTTTGCGGTCAAAGAAAGTAACATACTGAAAATCAAGATTAATTAAAATAATGATACTAAATTTTTACATCAAAATACATATTTTGATGTGTATTATTGCGTTTTTTATAATTATTAATAACATTTTACAATAGTTGCTTCTATATGATATAATAGACTTATGTTTACGGGTATTATTGAAGAAACAGGCAGAGTTAAAACTATCACACAAAACAGGATTACCGTTGAAGCCAAAATTGTTACTGAAGGTACAAAACCTGGTGACAGTATTGCTGTTAACGGAGTTTGCCTCACCGTTACAAAAATCGGAAAAGATTTTTTTGACGCAGATATTTCACCTGAAACTCTAAGAGTGACGGCTTTGGATAATCTTAAATCAGGTTCTTTGATAAACCTTGAACGTGCTGTTCAGGTCGGTGCAAGACTTGGCGGACATATTGTTACAGGTCACGTTGACGGAACCGGCAGCGGTAAATATATAAAAAAAGAAGGTGGATTCTATAATATAGCTATAGAGATTCCGTCTGAACTCACAAAATATGTTGTAAAAAAAGGCTCAATAACTGTAAACGGCATGAGCCTTACGGTTGCTGATATAAACACTGATATTGTAAGTATAGCAGTTATTCCGCATACTTTTGAAAATACAAATCTGAAAAATTTGCAGGTCGGAGAAAATGTAAATATCGAAACAGATATTTTAGCAAAATATGTTGAAAAATTTTTATCAACAAGTGATAATAAATCAGGAATAAGCATGGAATTCCTTATGAAACATGGGTTTTAGAACATGACAACAAATACAAATCAATTTAATACTATAGATGAAGCATTAGAGGATTTTAGAGCAGGAAAACCCTTGATTGTAGCTGATGACGAGGACAGGGAAAACGAGGGTGATCTTATTTGCTCTGCTCAGTTTGTTACACCGGAACTGGTTAATTTTATTACCAAAGAATGCAGAGGAATAGTATGTTTGGCTATATCAGATGAAATTGCAAAAAAACTTGATTTACCACAAATGGTAGAAAAAAATACCGAGTCAATGCAGACAGCATTTTCTCTGAGTATTGATGCAAATCAAAAATATGGTGTTACAACAGGTGTTTCAGCTTTTGACAGAGCAAAAACTATAGAAATAGCCATAGCTCCTGATGCCCAGCCATCCGACCTTCGCCGTCCCGGACATCTGTTTCCTTGCGTTGCGAGAAAAGGCGGTGTCTTAAAACGTTGCGGACATACCGAAGCTGTTGTTGATTTGGCAAAACTTTGCGGGCACAGACCGGCAGGTATTATGTGTGAAATCATGAACGACGATGGTACAATGATGCGCCGTGATGATTTGTTTGAGTTTGGGAGAAAACATAATTTTAAGATTATTACTGTTGCTGATTTAATAGCATACAGATTAAAGAGTGAAAAGTTTGTAAAAAGAGAAGTTGAGGTATTTTTACCGACAAAATTCGGTGATTTTAATATAGTCGGATATACAGATACAATAACAGGTTGTGAACACGTTGCTATGGTTAAAGATGACGGCTCGGATAAAATTCCGCTTATCAGAGTTCACAGTGAATGTTTAACGGGAGATGTATTCCACAGCCTTAAATGTGACTGCAACTGGCAGCTTCATGCTGCACTCAAAATGATATCAGAGTATGGTAAAGGTGCAGTAATTTATATACGTGATCATGAAGGCAGGGGAATAGGTTTGGTAAACAAGCTTAAAGCGTATAAACTTCAGGAACAGGGACAGGATACGGTTGAAGCAAATGTTTCATTGGGATTTCCGCCGGATTTAAGAAATTACGGTGTTGGAGCCCAGATTATACTTGATTTAGGGTTCAATAACTTTAACCTGATTACAAATAATCCGAAAAAAATTATTGGTCTGAAAGGTTATGGACTTACAATGCATGATAATATTAATCTTCAGTCAGAAATAACTGAATATAATGCAAGATATATGGAAACTAAGCGTGAAAAAATGCACCATTTATTATAACAGGGTTGGTTGACACCTCCCCCTGCACCTCCCTTTAAGGTGAGGGAACAAGAGAAAAAGAGGTCTGAATATGTCAGAAAACAATTACAAAGTAGAAATATTAGATAACGATTCATACAAAATATTTAAAGGAGTTTATAACGATTTTAAATCAAAAGCTGCAAGCGAATATAAATTTGAGCTTGAGCCTCTTGAGTATGAAGAGTTTATTGATGCGGTAGAAAAAAATTATATGAGTTGTATCGTATTAAAAGAAAATGAAATTCCTACTGCATTTCTTGTTTATACAACATCAATTTCCGAGTCAATAGAGCTAAACATTGTGCATTGTCTTGGTACAGAAGATGAAGCAACAAAAATAAAATTGCTTGTTGAAAAATTCCTGGAGTTGACGGAAGCGGAAAGAATGTCAAAAGTTGTAACATATCCTATGCTTGGTCATCAATCAGTATTTACCGCAGATTTGGCAAAATATGGATTTAAATTTATAGGACTTGCCGTAATGCGGTTTATGATGGGCAATGCATCATCTGAAAGAATTTTAGAAAACATGAAGCTTAAAGAATTGCCGGATGGATACAGAGTTGTCGGGTATAGTGATTTATACAGAGAAGATTTAATAAAAACGATTCATGAAGCTTTTAAAGATTCACAAGACGCCCTATTTGATACCAGATTTAAATCAATGGAAGGCACAAAAGATATAATTAACAAGATTGTTGAAAATATATACGGTGAATTTATGCCGGAAGTAACATCCGTTCTTTTATATGATAATCTGCCGGTAGGATTTGCTCTTTCAAATGTTACAGGCGGAACAATAGCAAATATTCCTCTTGTTGCAATAGATAAAGCTCACAGAGGCAAAGGTTTTTCTGAATATTTGCTTAACCGTTAAATTTTGGTTTTATAGTATAGTCCACAATCAGCTCTTTGTTACAAAACTTTACAAACATGAACAAAGTTTATACTTTAGTTGGATTTATTTAAAAAACATGTTACAATTTTTCATATTTGTAGTAAAATAGATGTGGAAATTATACGAAAGGAGAAGTATGAGATTATCTAAAGAAATTTTAGCAGCACTTAGTGTTGTATGCTTAACTTCAGGAATTGCATTTGCAAGTGAACCTACAGGTGATGTTCAGGCTTATGCACATCCTACATTATTCAGCACACAAGGTCATTCTCTTTTGACTGGTAATACAGACTCAGTTACTACAGGTGCAAAAGTATTTAAACCTTCTTGTGCAAAAACAATTACAGGTAAAGAAAATGTTATTATCGGAAGAGAAGCTAAGAAAGCTATATCTGACATGAAGAGCTCTATGGATTCATCAAGAGCAGCATCATTTGATGTAAAATCAGCTATTCTTCGTTCAGAACTTGCTTGGCAAATCGTTACAGGTTTAGGTTTCTCTCAGGAAGCAGCTAACAAATATACTGACTTAGCTGATACTTACTGGGCTAAAACTGAAATCGACAAAGCTTTGGCAGCTGATGTTATGATTGGTTATCCTGATAATACATTCAAACCGGACCAAGCTATTACAAAAGCAGAAGTATTCGCTACTTTCGCTAAATTAATGGTTGTAAACCATGATGCATCTGCAACTCCTGTTTACAATGGTCAGGAAGTTAAATATATTCCTAACTGGGCAATCGGTTGTACAAATGAAGTTATCGCTTCCGGTATTTTAGAAGCACTTCCTGAACAAGATAAGATTGTTTCAGCTGAATACTTAACAAGAGAACAAGTTGCTTATATGATTGCAGCTATGAAAGCTAAATTCCACATTGATACAACTAACGGTGCAGAAGGCTGTGCAACAGCTTATATGCCAACTCAAGTAACAATCAAATTAAGCGAAAGATTATCAGCAAGAACTTCTAACGTAGGTGATACATTCACAGCTAAGACTACTGAATCTGCTGTAGTTGAAGGTGTTACATTCCCTGCAGGCTCAACTGTTAAAGGTGTTGTAACTGGTGTTGTAAGACCTGGTGTTAAGAACCCTGGTTACATTGAAGTATCATTCAAAGAAATCAAGAATGACGGTTTAACTGCTTCATTCCCGAAATATGCAACAAGTGCATCAGTTGATGTTAAGAAAAATCCGAACATCATAGCAAGACTTCTTTCTGCTCCGGTTGAATTCATCGGCAGAACAGCAGGTGTTTCAGGAAGAACAGTTTCTACTGTTGGTAACGTAGTTTCTAACGGAACTGAAGAAATTGTTGATAACTTAGGTGATGCAGTATCTGATACATTCTGCTTACACCCGCTTAAAGGTGCTAAGAG
>CACWIL010000096.1 GCA_902760905.1 uncultured bacterium | reverse complement strand
GTTGCCAAAGGTGCGGATAAGACTGCAAGAAATGAAGCAAGAGAATTTGTTGAAAGAATGGGTGAAGTTGATGCAACTTGGGATGCTATTCACCCGATAGCTGATTCTGAGGAAAAAGGCGAAAAATTTATGACAACATCATGTTGTGCAGGGTACATTCAGCTTGTAAATAAACATTTGCAGGAAATTAAACCGTACGTTTCCGATACTCACACTCCGCTTTATTACACGTCCGAGTATGTAAAATCAATTATGCCGGAAGCTGTTACGGTATTTATCGGTCCATGTGTAGCAAAACGTGCAGAAGGTTCAGAAAACCCGAATGTCGATTTTGTAATGAGCTTTGAAGAACTTGGCGCTCTATTTATGGCTAAAAAGATTGAAGTAAGCGAGTGTGAAGAAACTCAGTTTAACGAAGAAAGCTCAAAACAGGCAAGAAATTTTGGTGTAACAGGGGGCGTTGCGGAAGCCGTCAAAAAAGCTCTGCAGTACGAAAGCTCTGTCAAACCTCTTGTTATAAGCGGATTAAACAAAGAATCCATCCGTCAGTTGAAGAAATACGCTAAGTCAGGTGTATGTGAAGACGGATGCAACCTTATTGAAGTTATGTGTTGCGAAGGCGGTTGTATTGCAGGAAATGCAACAATTAACAATGTTAAGACCGCACAAAAGCAGATAAAAGAAGTTATCTCAGACAGCCACGACATAGAAAAAATATAGGCGGGGGTAAATAATTAGGGGGTAAATAATTAGGGGTAAATAGTCGTGGGGTAAGTCTGATTGAATTACCTACTCTTTCTGAAGCCTTTATTTTGGCTTATAGTTCTGCCAATTGATTTTATTTTGGCTTCAATACACCCCCTGCATTTTTCAGGCTGGTCATTTATGCATATTTTACCGGGGTATATTTCATATTTAGCTCTGTATTCAGTTGAAGTTACATTTGGCATAACAACATTTGCGCCGCTCTGTAAGGCTATTATTCTGCCATTCGGGTTAAGTGTTTCCATCGCAGTTGTTGCAGGAATATTAATATTTGGAAGGTTTATTCTTGTTAATCCCATAACTTTCAGAGCAAGCCAGAAATCACCTTTTTGTGCATCTTTAAGAGGTGTTTGTTCGTGTGGAATGAAAGGACCTATTCCAACCATATCAGCATCAAGCTCTTTAAAGAACAGAATATCATCAGCTAATGATTCGATTGTTTGGTCAGGAAGTCCCACAAGACAGCCTGTTCCGGTTTCAAAACCCAATGATTTTAAATCATATAAACATCTTTTTCTGTTTTCATAGCTGGCATGGGGGTGCATATTTTCGTAAAGCTTTTTATCAGTTGTTTCTATTCTTAATAAGTATCTGTCAGCTCCTGCATCTTTGAATGCTTTATATTCATCATAAGTTTTTTCGCCAATGCTCAGAGTTAAGGCTACGTCATTTTTTTTAATCTCACGGATTATCTCTATCATTTTATCCGTATCATAATAATCATCTTCGCCTTATTGCAGAACAACGGTTCTGTAGCCCAGATTTACTGCATTTTGTACATAGATTAGTATTTCGTCTTTTAAAATACGATATCGTTCAATCTCTTTGTTTTCACTTCTAAGACCGCAGTATTTGCATTGGCGCTTACAAATATTTGAAAACTCGATTAAACCTCTCAAATGTACTTCATCACCGACATTTTCCCGACGAATTTTGTCAGCCTCTTTAAAAAGCCAATCGTTTTTTTTGCTATCAGATAAAATATCAACCAGTTCTTGTTTATTCATTGAATATCTCCAATGCTCTGTCTAATATCCCGTTCATATAAGCAATTGCCATACCGTAGTTTACCATTGGAATATTCTGTTCTTTAGCTTTTTTCTGGCGTGATTGCATTTCAGCTTCATTAAGCATACAACCGCCGCAATGGATTATTAGTTTGTATTTTGATAAATCTGAAGGAAACTCACCACCTTGCGTAAACTCAAATTCTATCTTTTTGCCTGTATATTTTTCAATCCATTTGGGCAGTTTCACGGTTCCAATATCGTTGCACTGCCTGTGGTGTGTACAGCCTTCTGATATCAGAACTTTGTCGCCGTCTTTTAGTTCCGATATAGTTTCAGCACCGCTTAAAAGAGTTTGCAGACTTCCCTTATAATTTGCCATTAATATAGAAAACGAGGTCAAAATTATGTTTTCAGGCACAATTTCTTTTACGTTGTTAAACGCTTGTGAATCCGTAATAACAAAGCGTGGTGTTATTGTTTTTAAGAGTTGTTCAAATTCTTCTACCTGTGTGCAAATAGCAGTTGCGTGAGCATCAAGACATTCTCTCAAAACATTTTGCTGCGGAAGGATTATTCTGCCTTTTGGAGCAGATTCATCAATCGGAATAACAAGGATTACAATATCACCCTGATTAAGCCTGTCACGAATGATATATTTTTCTTTCTTGTTTTCATTAATTATATGCCCAAGTTTTTCTCTGAGTTCATTTACCCCTTCGCCTGTTTTGGCAGAAATGAAAAAAGGGTCATTCTGAGCAGAGAGAAGAATCTCATTAACTTTCAAATCTGATTTATTAAATACAACAACATACGGGATTTTTCGTTCTTTAAACTCTTTAATTAGGGCTTCGTCCTCTTGTTGCAGTCCGATAGTAGAATCCACAACAAGAACTGCAATATCGGTTTTGTCCAAAACTCGTTGAGTTTTTTCTATTCTCAGTTCACCTAATCTACCCTCGTCATTTACACCTGCAGTGTCAATAATTACGACAGGTCCAAGCGGTAAAATCTCCATTGCTTTTTCAACAGGGTCGGTTGTTGTACCTTTAACATCTGATACAACGGCAAGATTTTGGTTGGTAATAGCGTTAACCAAACTGGATTTTCCGCTGTTTGTACAGCCAAAGAATGATATATGAGGTCTTTCTGATTTTGTCAGGTTCATTTAATAATTCCTTTTTCCAGTATTTTATCATAAAAACTGTTGTTTGTAACGAATTGTAAAGATGAATTTTTGATAGCTAAAACTCAATAATAATGCTGAAAAGAAGCAAAATAAATAAAATATACCTGAAAAGAACAGACAATTATTTCTTCTTTAAATACTTTATATATACATAAGAGAGAAATACAAGTATAAAAAGGAGAAAGTAGTATGGCAATCACATGGAAACAAATCGACACAAACGGCAATGGATATGTTGACGGAACAGAAGCTGTTACAGCAAAAGCTAAAGGTGTAAAAAATGTATGGAATCATATGACACAGCTTGATTTTCAAACAAATGTTACAAGAGAGCAAAAATTAGATTCAATAAAAAAATCTTATTTTTCATATGACGGTATAATTCGACAAAATGCATATTTGGGTCCAAATTCACAAGAAGCAAGAGCAAATGATAAAAAACAAAAAGAAAATGCTTTATTAGAATTACATAATAAATATGAGAAATATGTACGTGAACATGCTGGTGAATTAGCTGAGTTAGATAACAAACAAATGAATTTGTTTAAATATTGGTATAAATCAGGAGTAGCAAATTTAAAGGAATTATGTAACGAAAAACTCAATACAACTTTTGCTGCTTCAAAAGAAAGAAAAGAATTGGCAGGGCACGATAAAGCAAATGAATCATATATGGCAATAAAACAGAAAATTTGGAATATGGAAGAAGAAATGAATAATTTATTGAATGAAATAAACTCATTTTAATAAGGTATTTCATCTGTAGTTGTATAGGTCGGGTTTCAACCCGACAAAAAATAAAAATAAGGTGCGCCAAGTGGCGCACCTTTAATATATTTACCCCTAGAATCTGAAATCACGTTTGCCGTTTTCGATTTCTTTGAGGTTGTTTGTAAGAACTTTTTTTACTGCTTCGTTTTCTATTTTATCAAGTTCTTTTATGATAAATTCTTCACCGATTTTCTTTGTTTCTTCGCTTGCGTAATCCGTTAAGAACTCTTTTAACGTGATTAAAGCATTAGGTTGACAGCAGTCTTGAATTTGTCCCGTTTTACATAGTGACATAAATCTGTCGCCTGTACGACCTTCTCTGTAACACGCTGTACAGAAAGAAGGAATATGTCCTCTTTCCATAAGCCATCTTACTACTTCGTCTAAGGTTCTCTGGTCAGAAACATCAAATTGTTCTGTTTCAGTAGGGCGTTCTTCTTCGGTATAACCGCCTACGGAAGTTCTTGAAGCACCTGAAACCTGAGAAACACCAAGTTTTAATAATTTTTCACGAACTTGTTGAGATTCTCTTGTAGAGATAATGATACCGGTATAAGGAACTGCGATACGGGTTAGTGCAACAATTTTTGCAAATGTTTCATCATCTATTCCGTTATCAAAAGCGTTAGGGTCAATATCATCTGCTTTTTTAACTCTCGGAACTGAGATTGTATGAGGTCCGACTCCGTGAACTGCTTCTAAGTGTTCTGCGTGCATTAAAAGTGCAGCAAACTCGTATTTGTATCTTTCAAGTCCGAATAAAACCCCTAAGCCTACATCATCTATTCCGCCTTCCATAGCTCTGTCCATAGCTTCCGTATGGTATGCGTAATTGTGTTTAGGTCCGGTCGGGTGAAGTTTTTCATAACTTTCTTTGTGGTAAGTTTCCTGAAACAGAATATACGTTCCGATTCCCGCTTCTTTCAATAGTCGGTAGTTTTCAACAGTTGTTGCCGCAATATTTACGTTAACACGACGAATTGCACCGTTTTTGTGTTTGATTGAATAAATTGTTTTTATACATTCCAGAATATATTCAATAGGATTGTTAACAGGGTCTTCGCCTGATTCTATTGCAAGACGTTTATGCCCCATATCCTGAAGTGCAATAACTTCGGCTTTAACCTCTTCCTGAGTAAGTTTTTTTCTCGGAATGTGATGATTTTGATTATGATAAGGACAATAAACGCAGCCGTTTACGCAGTAGTTTGAAAGATAAAGCGGTGCGAAAATTACAATTCTCTGACCGTAAAAAGATTCTTTAATTTCTTCTGCCAAATCATATATTTTTTGTAAAATACCCTTATCTTCACAAGCCAGTAAAACACTTGCTTCTTCGTGGGTTAAGCCTTTACAGAAAGTTTCTCTTCCAACTCTTGTCGGGCGGGCTTTTTCTAATATTTCATTAATTAATTCCAAATTATTTTTATTTTTTTCTGCATAATCCAAAGTTCTCAAAACTTCTTCGTGATTAATAAACTCTTCTGCTTTTAATGATTTTTTATCGTACATTTTTAACCTCATGTTGTTGGACAAGTATGCCCAACCTGCTTTTCTTTGCTATTTTGCGCCAAACGGCTTATGTGTTCAATAAATCCAATATATTTACCCCTCACTCCAAACCTCTCCCATAAGGAGCGATTGTCTAGGCACCTTGTATATTTACCCCTTATACATTTGAATAAACGGTTTTTGCGTTAACACCTTCAATTTTGCCGATTTTACCTGTCAGAGCGTTAATTGTATCAACAGGAGCATCAAGCACAACACTTATTATTCTTACATCTTTTTG
>CACWIL010000095.1 GCA_902760905.1 uncultured bacterium | reverse complement strand
TTTTTTTTTTGTATTCTAAGTTTGCCATGGCCTTTGAATAAGCAGCCTGAGCATTATTTAGCTTTGCAGTTGACTGATCAACATTTGACTGGAACAGACTTGGGTCAAGTTCAGCAAGAAGCTGGCCTTTTTTGACCTGTGAGTTATAGTCAACATAAATCGCCGCAACCGTACCTGATACTTGTGTACCGACAGCAATTGTATTAATAGGCTTAATTGTACCGGATGCTTCTACATACTCGGTAATACTGCCTTTTGTAACCTCTTTCGTAACATATTTGGCTGATGTGCCCTTAAATCCAAAGATTACTAAAACAACAGCAGCAATTATTATTCCGATTATAGCTATGTATCTTTTTTTCATTTTTTACCCCTACAATTCCGTCATCAGATGTCCGTCTTTATCCAGACCCATACCCATAGATCTTAGTAGTGCTTCCCGTGCAATATTGTATTTTAAAACACTTTCCACAAAATTAAGCTGTGCCTGGTTATAGTTTTTAAGCGCATCCTGAAGCTCAACATAGTTATTTAAACCAACGCTGTAACGTCCGTCTGCAAGTTCAAAGTTTTCAAGCGTTGCTTTGACTTTTGTATTCATAAGCGGGATTTGTCTTTCCATCATACGCATATTTATATAATTATCCTGAACGTCCCAGTATATAGTTGATTTAGATATATTAACATTGTGTTTTGCAATGTTAAGCAAGTTTTCACCTTCTTTAATCTGATAATGGATTCCGTACGGATTAACAGAACCCAAATCAATTCCCGCTCCTACCTGCAAAGGACTTGAGTAAGAGTGTTCATTCTTTGTATAACTCCAGGATAAATCCGCATTTATAGAAGGTGCATATTGCCTTTTTATAGCTTTTAAAGATTCTTCCTGAACTTTAACAAGCATTTTATCCGATAAAAAATCCGGTCTGAGCTCTAATGCCTTATCTACAGCCTGCTGCTTTGTAATTTTTAAAGGATTAAGTTTATAATCCTGTATAATATCATTATGTTCTATCCCTGATGAAATTAAAACAAGTCCGTCTACATTCTTTTTTATAACAGGAGCAGGGACTTTTGTATCATTTGATTCTTCAATTTTCTTTTTATAATCTGCCTGCAGAAAGTTAAAGTTCTCTGTATTAGTCACAATAAACGGTTTCTTTTCCTGATAAAACATAGAATCCTGCAAATCAATCAGATAGTTAAGCAGTGCATTTTGTCCCTCGACAAGCTTAATCTTTGCTTCTGATAAATTAACCTCAGCATTAACTACATCAATCTTTGATTTTAAACCCTCATCAAACATTGCTTTTGTTCTTTCGTAGTTTAATGTCTGAATACGTACATTCTGCTCAAAAATATTCAAATCGGCAAGAGCAGAAAGAACTTTGTAATAATTTGTTCTTACAAGATAAATTACTTCCAGTGTTTCATAACCATAGTCATATTCGGCAGCCTGAGTATCGTATTTTGCCATTTTAATTTTTGCGGTCGTTCTGCCAAAATCCCAAATGGTTTCAGACACTTTAGCTGTCACACCCAAAGAATTATCAGTAGTATGAACCACCTGAGTTGCCTGATTGTTTTTATGATACAGATTAAATCCGACAGAGAATTTAGGTGCATAATTTGCTCTTGCCTTACCGATTCCTGCTCTTGCAGCTTCTATTCTTTCCTCAGAAACTTTCAGATTAGGATTGTGTTCAAGCGCATACTGAACACAGTCATCAATAGTCATAACAGTAAGCTGACTTAAAGGAACAGTTGGTTTTTCCTGAACAGGAGGAAGCTGGATTTCTGTTATCTTAGCTTTTTTAACCTTTTTATTTGTATTTTTTGTACGTTTAAAAATGCTTAATACAAATAAATACTAAAAATTTTTTATACAACTCCTTGCTCAATTAAATTACTATCCTCTATACTTAAAACGACACGTAAGCGCTATTGTTCATATTATACATCTAAACAGGAAATAATAAAAATATTACATATTTATTTCCGTATTCAGTTTTTCATACAGATAAGACGCTGAACCATCAAAACCTGCACGTCCCATCAACGCATACATATAATTTTTTACCTGCTCAACACCCGGCTGGTCGAAAGTATTGATATTATACAATTCACCGGCAATTGCAGTTTGTACTTCCAGCATATATAACAACTGAGCCAAATTATATTCATCAATTTTATCAATAGTAAGCGTTAATGTTGGTCTGTTGTTATCTGTAAGTGACACAAGCGTAGAATCAGCTTCAGCATTAATCAAAGAATTAACGGTTTTTCCGCCCAAATAACCAACACCTGTGTATTCAAAGATCTTTGGTATCTCTAATGAAGTATCAAATTCACCAACCCTGATAAAAGTTATAACCTTATCGTTCGGACCTTCATTAAACAACTGTAATGTTGTATGCTGGTCACTTGCTCCGAGAGCTTTTACCGGGGTTAAGCCGTTATGCACAACATCACCGTTTTTATTTACTCTCTTGCCCAAAGATTCTGCAATCAGCTGAACATACCAATCCGGAATATACTTTAATCTGCTTGAATATGGCATCAGAACAGTAATATTATATCCGTATTTTTTAACGCCAGGTCAATATCTTTTATACCGTTTATCATATTGTCAATATTTAATCCGACAAGAGCAAACGGAACAAGTCCGACTGATGAAAACACAGAAAAACGACCGCCTATATCATCAGGAACATAGAATATTTTATATCCTTCCTGATCAGCAAGCTGACGCAAAATACCCATTTTTTTATCTGTTGTTGCAATGATATTCTTTCTGTAATCATCTCCGAGAGTTTTTTGCATAAGATCTTTAATAACCATAAACTGCGACATTGTTTCTGCAGTATCTCCGGATTTTGTAATTACATTCACAAGAGTTTTTGATAAGTCCAAAACTTCAAGCAAACCGTTAATAGAATCAGGATCAATATTATCCAAAAAGAATATTTTGGGTAAGTTGTTTCTTTGCTCGGCAGACAAGAAATTCCAATAAGGTTTTAGAATTGCTTCAGTCATTGCAAGACCGCCTAATGCTGAACCGCCAATCCCAAGAACAAGAATATTCTCAAATCTTCCCTCTACCATTGAGGCAAATTCTTTAACGTACCAGGCAGTTTCCTCATTATAACCCAAATTCATCCATTGCAGCCATTCATTTGGTTTATCTTTGCGCTGGTTTAAACTTCTTATTATTTCTGCTATTTTTTCGGAGTAATTATTAAACTCTTCATCAAGTTTAAGCCCGTGTTCTTCTCCGATTGTTCTAAAATCTGCATACTTGCAGTTTAATTTCAGCATCTGTAAATCTGCCTCTTTTATATAAATATCTAATTTTATTGTACAAAAAACAACCTGTTTTGCAAGATATTTTACATTAGTATTTGTGAATAATCGAGAAGTTTATTAGGAGCTGAATAAGCAATATATTTAAAATAGTTGAATTATAGTCATATTTTCTGTATAATAAAATTTCGTTAAGTGATATTATTAATTATGAAAGCAAATCCAATTACTACCAATCAAAATTTTGAAGGTAAAGTTATTCTAAAAAACAAAATCAGCACCCAACAAAATCATCTCTTTAACCTTCATAAATCTAATCTTGAAAAAATGATAGCAGATATGCCGTTTGATTTATTTGTTGAACAAAGTAAAAGCAAAAAAACAATTACATTATCAACAAATGTAGAAAACGCATATTCCTATATTGTTAGAAAAAATAAACAAGATTTTGAAGAAGCAGCTTCTTATGCTATTTCTGATGCAAAAAAGAAATCAAAAGCATACCAAATACAAGAAAAAGGAAGAGAAATTTTTGAAGTAATAAAATTATACTTGCTGAAAATTTTTGAAGGTAATTTTAAAGAAGCTCGGCAATACCAAAAACAATTGGCAAAAATGGCAATAAACGATTTTGAAATATACAAAGGAGTATCAAATTTCAAATTAACCGATTTCCCTAATGATGTAAATAAAATATTATTAAAAAATTCACTCAAATACAAAATATATGATTTGTTTTCAATTAAAACAAAAGAAGAAAAACAATTACGTAAAATGAATAAAGAATATTATAAAGAGCTGAAAGCTAAAAACATTGAAAACAAACCGCAAATTATCAGTTATCGTAAACTTTTGGGGTTAGACACAAGGTTTTGAATGATTGTAAAATGATATTTCAGAACAGGTGAAAGGATAAATAACCAAAAAATAAATTGGGCTGCTGATGTGTTACTCAATTTTGTAAAAGATAAAGAAATCCCAAAATTTGTTTCAGGAATGGATTATTTAGTTTGCAGGTCAGGCACCGCCTGACAATAATTGATATATAAAAGTTTTTGTCAAGCAATGCTTGACCTACCATTTATATAATTTTCAAATTACGTGTTTTTGTGTGATTTAGTTTTTTTGTCGGTATTTGAGTTTGTAGGTCAGGCACCGCCTGACAATGATTGATATATAAAAGTTTTTGTTAAGCAATGCTTGACCTACAATTTATATAATTTTCAAATTACGTATTTTTGTTCTTTTGTGTGATTTAGGATTTATCGTTATTTGAGAAAAACACTTCCGAGCAAATGTCCTGAAAAAAGGTAGTCCTGAAAACCTATACTTGTAAGATGTAAAATTTTTCACTGTACTCGCTCTTTTTAAATGGCGGAGAGAGGGGGATTCGAACCCCCGGTAGAGTTTCCCCTACAGCGACTTTCGAGATCGCCACCTTCAACCACTCGGACACCTCTCCAACCGTTACTAAAATTGTATCATTAAAATAATTTTATATCACTTAGCCCTTTGGAAAAATTTTGCAATATCCTTATGCTCCAATATCTTTGATATCGGGCGTCCATGAGGACAGGTAAACGGTTTTTCACAACTCCGCCAATTCCTGATTATTTCCTGCATCTGAAATTGGTTTAAATAAGTATTTGCCTTAACCGCCGCCTTACAGGAAGTTGTTATCAGGATTTGTTCCTCTATATTATCTATATCACCAGAAATATGTTCTAATATATCCGCAAGAATTTCTTTTGGCGACACTTTTGATAAAATTTGAGGTATTTTTCTGAAAATAACCTCATGTTCCGACATAAAATCTACATCATATCCAAACTTCAAAAGTTTATCTTTGTTTGATTCAAGGAGCTCTTTGTCAGATGGTGAAACTTCGATTACATCAGATATAAACAGAAGCTGAGAGTCAATATTTTTAGATTTTTTTAATTGTTCATAAATATATCTTTCTTCTGCAATATGCTGATCAACAATTTCCAGTCCTTCTTCCCGTTCTATAAGAATATACGTTTTTTTATACTGACCGATTATAACATCTTCTTCAGCCTTGGGAGTTTCCCGGAAATTGTTTTATCTCAGCGGTTTGTTCATTAACCGGCTTATAATAAGAGTTGATTGTTGTACCCGCAGGTACATAAATATCATCATTATCTTCTGCAAAATTATCCTTTTTTGATTCACTGTCATTTGCCACTGATACCGGCATTAAATAAGGAATATCAGAAGGAAACTCCTGTTTGAGATTACTAAGCGCACTGTTAACAGAAGTATAAATAAAATTAAAAATCTGATTTGTATTTTTATACCGAACTTCTTTTTTTGAAGGATGGACATTTACATCAACATCTACCGGAGGAAGTTCCAGATTAAGCACAATAAAAGGATATCTGCAGCCTATAAGGTTTTTATACGCTGTATCTATAGCTTTTTGAAATACCGGACATTTTACAATACGTGAGTTTACGTACAAATAATAGTCCTTTTTGCTCGACCTTGTATAATCAGGTTTACTTACGTACCCTGACAATTTCAGTTCTGATATTTTATCCGTTTTTAAGACTTCGCGGAAGTTCTTATTTACATCTTCTGCAAAAACTTCTTTCATTGTTTGGCTTAGCTCTCCCTGCCCTGTTGTTTTAAGCGTTGTTTTGCCGTTATTTTTCAGTTCAAAAGAGATATTGCTGTTTATAAGAGCAAGTGACTGAATCAGCTCAGAGATATAAGCATATTCTGTTTTTGCAGATTTTAAAAATTTAAGACGAGCAGGAAGATTATAAAAGAGGTCTTTAATATCCATTATGGTTCCGACTGCCGAGCCTGTTTTTGAATATTTTACCTCAGAATTTTCACACTCAACTTTTGTACCAAAATCAAATTCTGATGTTCGTGTTATACAAGTTAACTTTGAAATAGATATAATACTGGCAAGCGCTTCACCTCTAAACCCCATTGTGTGTACATTGTATAAGTCTTCACCTGTTTTGATTTTGCTTGTAGCATGCTTAGAAAAGGCAAGCATAATATCATCAGGATGAATTCCTGAACCGTTATCTGCGACCCGAATGTTTCTGCAATCATTTTCAATCTCAATACTTACTCTTGTTGCACCTGCATCAACCGAGTTTTCAACAAGTTCTTTCACTACAGAGTAAGGTCTTTCAATAACCTCACCGGCTGCGATTTGGTTTATTACATTCTTAGATAGTTGAATTATTCTCCCCATAAAATCCTCTTTTGTAAGTTTATTATACTTCAAAATTTGTTTAGGGTATAATATTTTTGATAAATGGAGTATAAATATAAATGGCAATAAAAAGGGATAAAAATAAAAAAATTAAAGTAGCATTCCCTCACATGGGAACAATATCAATAGCTTGGGCTGCCGGAATGAGAAAAATAGGTGTTGAACCATACGTTCCACCATATACAAGCAAAAAAACGCTTTCTTACGGCACAAAAAACTCTCCCGAAGCAATTTGTCTGCCGTATAAACTTATACTTGGAAACTTCATTGAAGCAATTGAAGGTGGAGCTGATTACGTTGCTATGATTACTTCACCCGGCATTTGCAGACTTGGTGAATACGGAAATAATATTTATACAACACTGAAAGACTTAGGGTATAAAGCTAATTATATTGAGCTTTCGCTTTATGACGGAATTAAAGGTTTATACAAATTCTTAAAAGAATTATCAGGGAAAAATGATCCGATTTTAATTCTTAGAGCAATTAATATAACAATAAGAAAAATTTTTGTTATTGATGATTTAGACAGAGCTCTTTCATACTACCGAGCAAGAGAAATCAGATTTGGCGATGCAGAAAAAAATTACAAAAAAGCGCTCAAAATAATTGATAAAGCTGATTCTACGCATGAACTCGGAAAAGCTTATAATAAGGCATTAAACGAAATTGAAAAAACTGAAATAGATGAAAACAGAGAAGTTTTAAATGTTGACCTCACTGGTGAAATATTCCTTGTAAATGATGAGTTTTCAAACCAAAACATTGAACGTGAACTTGGCAGAATGGGCGTTCAGACAAGAAGAAGTCTGACAGTAGGAAGTTTTTTAAAGGATGCAATTATTCCAAAAGCCTTTCAAAATAAAGAAACACACCTGCAAAGAGCAGAGCGCATGGCAAAACCTTATCTTATGCGTGATATAGGCGGTGATGCTTTAGAATGTGTTTCTGACGTAGTTTTTGCTGATGAAAAAGGCAAAGACGGTATTATTCATATTTCACCATTTACCTGCATGCCGGAAATTATGTCACAAAATATATTCCCGACAATCAGAACTGAACATGAAATTCCTATTTTACCTCTTATTATGGACGAACAAACAGGAAGAGCAGGCTATATTACTCGTCTTGAAGCTTTTGTTGATCTGATGCGCCGTAAAAAACGTGCAAAAGAAGGCAAAAACAAAACAAGAGTTTAAATATAATTGTCATCAATTTTTACACAATAAATGTAACGATTTTGTTACATATATTCGGATTTAAGCAATTTCAATTCTTCACTTGTTTTAAGTGAAGTATAAACAGTGTAGTTAAAATAAGAAAGAAGGTTTAAATATGCCTGAAGTACAAAACATAGGAGCAGCAGATTACGCTCAATACCAACCGTCACAATATCCCGCAGAAGATTATGCAACCGATTACAGCATGCAGCCTGAAGTATATGATGAAAATGCAGCACAAATGAGAGCAGCATCAAAATCAAGACTCGGTGCAACTCTATTATCCGGTGCCGTAATTGCAGGACTGGCTCTTTGGGGAGGACATGCCTGGGGTAAAAAAAGTGCTAAAGATGCTGTTGCTAAGTATGAAGAAATACAAAAGAAAGCGGAAGAACTTAAGCAAGAAGCAGATAATGTTATAGATTCTACATTTGGTGGTTTCCAATATGGTAAAGATTTTGCCCAAAAGTTCAAAAATGCATTTAAAGATTTCTTTAAAAAAGCTGAAGACGTAAAAGACGAAACAAAAGAAGGTACAAAAAAAGCACTAGAAGACGCAAAAGACGCTGCAACAGAACTTGAAGAAAAAGCAACAGATGCAAATAAATAACAAATAATAATTAATCACTAATACTAAAAACAGCCTTTTGATAAAAGGCTGTTTTTAAAGATTAAATATTATTATATTTACCCCTCCGGAGATACTCCCCAGTGAAGCTTATTTCTTAATACAGAATAAAAATTATCCTTCTTTAAAAATACGAGTCTTGCTTTGTCAGAAGCAAGATTTACAAATGTTTTTTCAACACACTTTGTAGTAACAAAACCGTCAATGGAGACAGAGAGAAGTTCATCACTTGTTTTAACCGTAATATGCTCTCCCGACGGAACAACAAGAGGTCTTGCGTTCAGAGTATGGGGACAGATAGGAACTATTACGATTGCATTTAGTTCCGGATGTAATACGGGACCACCTGCAGAAAGTCCATAAGCAGTTGAACCTGTAGGAGTAGATATAATTAATCCGTCTGCTATATAATCACACACAAACTTGCCGTTAATTTCCAGGAAAAATTTTGAAGTTCTGCTCGGATTACATCCTTTGATTACAAAATCGTTCAAGGCTATATACTCGCCAGACTGCAGCATTATTCTGTCTTCTGTGTAATATCTACCCTCAAGAAGAGCTTCAATTACACAGTTTATATCATTTACCCCTGCCTGCGCAAGAAAGCCGAGACGCCCGACATTTATACCCAATACCGGAACCTTTTCTTTTGCATAAAACCTCGCAGCACGAAGAAGCGTTCCGTCACCGCCTATTACAAATGTCATATCACCAAAATATTCCATTTTTTCCAAATCAAAAGTCAGGAACTCAACATTGTATGACAATAGCGCTTTTTCTATCGTTTCAAGCGCTTTTTTATAATCTGGTATATATTTGTTAAAAATAAGATTAATTCTCATACGGTTTGATTATAGCACAGTTTGGGATTTTATGGTATGATATATATAATTAAATAAAGGGGAAGAGATAAATGATAGAAATGAAAGTAATGGGGATTGCGCTTGACGTAAGAACAAATTCACCGATAGTCGTACTCCATGATTTAGATAACAGAAAAGCTTTACCAATTTGGATTGGCTCAGCTGAAGCCAGCGCAATAATCAGATGTATTGAAGGACTTGTTGTTGCACGTCCAATGACACACGATTTAATTGCTAATTTAATAGAAAAAACAGGATACACTTTAGAAAAAATCGAAATAAACAATGTAGAAAAAGAAACATACTACGCAACATTGTTTCTAAAAAAAGATGAAGAAATTCTTGAGCTTGATGCAAGACCGAGTGATGCCATAGCTGTCGCAATGAGATGTGATGCACCGATTTTCGTTACGGCTAACGTACTTATGAACGGTTCGGTTTCTACAGATACAGCAAAAGATGAAGAAGAAGCTCAAGAGTTTAAAGACTTTATACAAAACATCAAGCCGTCTGATTTTGAAAAGCTTATGAAAGGCAAGCACGAAGAGTCTGACCAATAGGGATAAAGTAAAAAAAATAACAGAAAACAAACTTAAACAGTATTCAACCAATCAACAGAGGAGAGAAGCATGATTACATTAATTTCCATTTTAGTAAGTATATTATTTGCATGTTTAATCGCACTTGCAAAATATTGTCAGGTAAGAAAACGCTCAATATTTGCATTCAGTTTTTTTGTAGCAATTTTAGTATTTGTAACACTTGTGGTTACAGGCGACATAACTATAGCTTCCGCCAACTAATGTGGTATATCGACAATAATTATAGTAAAAGGATAAGATAAATGAAAATAAACACAAATTATGAGAACCTGGAGCAGAGCTATTTGTTTTCAACAATAGCAAAGAAGGTTAATGAATACATTACAAATAATCCTGACAAAAAGGTTATCAGACTCGGAATCGGGGATGTCACCCTGCCTCTCTGCAAAGCCGTAACTGATGCACTGCACAAGGCTGTTGACGAGATGGGCGTTCAGGCAACTTTCAGAGGATACGGTCCCGAGCAGGGATATGACTTTTTAAGAGAAGCAGTCTTGGGTTATTATAAATCTCATGATGTTAATTTAGAGCTTGATGAAATCTTTATCTCTGACGGAGCAAAAAGCGATTTGGGAAATATTCTTGATCTCTTCGATGAAGACAATAAAGTTCTTGTTCCTGACCCTGTTTATCCTGTTTACGTAGATACAAATATTATGGCTGGCAGAGAGGTTAAGTTTATTGATGCAAACGGAGAAAATGAGTTTCTGCCATTGCCTGATAAAAGTGTAAAGGCTGATATAATTTATATTTGCTCACCAAACAATCCGACAGGTGCAGTATATAACAAAGAACAGCTGAAAGAATGGGTTGATTACGCACTTTCAAACAAAGCAATCATCCTTTTTGACTCAGCATATGAATGCTTCGTATCAGATAGTTCGCTTCCTCGTTCAATATATGAAATAGAAGGTGCAAAAGACTGCGCAATAGAGTTCTGTTCACTGTCTAAAACAGCAGGATTTACCGGTACAAGATGCGGATATACAATTGTTCCGAAAAACCTGGGCAAACTTAACAAAATGTGGGTAAGAAGACAAACCACAAA
>CACWIL010000094.1 GCA_902760905.1 uncultured bacterium | reverse complement strand
TCTGTTTGAAATTCTGTCAGTACTTTAAACAGCTATCGAAAGAAAAACTCTCTAAAACAGAAATTAATCAAATCCTGAAAGTTAACGATAATGATTTATTTTTATCAGCATCAGGAGGTCTTCTGTTTAACAAAATAAACCATCCATATAATAACAGTCTTCGGTTAGTAGAAGGATTGGCTGAACTGGCTAAAAAACTTACAAAATCAAATAAAAAAGACGGACAGCTTGCTGGTCCTGCTGCCATATCAATTTTCAGAATTTCTTCAACAAGTTGTGAATCCATTAACGAGATTATAAGAAGGTTCAGAACATTCTCCTATCGATCCAAAGGTGATAAGGAGCATCAGTTCTTAACTGGTTTGACTACATATCTTGTGGATGATCAAAATACAATAAATACTACCAGCAAAGATAATAATTCAACCACCGGGGTTACCGATTTAAATTCTTTAAATTCTTTACTTTCCTATGTTCAAAATGATATGTCCAGGAATATTAACGCAAAATACAGAAAAATACTTGGTGAACTGGCAAAAGGCAACCGAACGGAAGCTGAAAACATTTTTGACAGGTATGCGAAAATCCAAAATAAGAAATCTGAAAAGTGGTATATCACACCTGACCAGTTATCAGGCGCGTATTCCGGATTTTTCGATCTGAAATATAAAAATAAGGAAATTAAGTACATAACAAGTCTCGATGATATTCTCGTTCTTTATCATTACATGAAAGAATCTGATGAATGTAATAATTAAAAAGGATTTCTATGACCGTTATACAATGTGAAATTAAATTTACTTCGTTCTGGTTTATCGGAACGGGAAAAGAATCTGGTACTTACGCTGACTCGCTTATGCTAAAGGACCTTAATGGTTTACCATACGTTCCCGGAAAAACAATCAAAGGTGTTTTTAGAGAAGCATCAAGAATAGCTTTAAAAAACGGCTGGTTTAAAGATGTAAATTTGCCAGACTGCTGGGGTTCTGTAATCCATTTTCTTTTTGGTAGGGAAGGTTCATCATTCCAGAATAAAAACAATACAGTTGATGAATTGACTACGGAAGGATTTTTGAATTTTACAAGTGCCGAGCTTCCAAGGCAGGAAAGAGAAGAAATCATTAATAATGATAAGTCTCAAAATAACAGGATTTCAAGTTTGCTGTATAGGATCCTTACCAACACCAAAGTTGACAGAAAAACCGGTACAGCACAGAAGGGTTCGTTAAGAACTATAGAAGTTGCTGTTCCTGTCAGCCTGAAGTTTGAAATTTCATATAACGAGAAAAAACTGGATCAGGTTATTCCCGAGGATAAATTAATCTCATTACTCGACCATATGGCAGCCCTTATCATGGAAATCGGAGGAAAGCGCAGACGCGGTTTCGGCAGATGCATCATTAAGGTAGGAGGGAATGCAAAATGAAAATATATTACGCCATTACCATCATTGATGACTTGTCACTCGGAGTAACGAGTGCAACCGTAAATTCTGCCAATACTCTAGATTACATTCCGGGCAGTGCAATTATGGGAGCACTGGCATCCAAAATTTATTCAGAATCAACACCTGATATCATCACAATGGCTGACGAACTTTTTCAAAAAAATGAAGCGTTTTTCAGTAACTGTTTACCTCTTTTCCCATTAAACAACAATCCTTCCAAACTGGCTCGTGCTTTGCCGGTTCCTTTATGTCTCCACAGTGCAAAAAATGACGCAGCTAAAAGAATCAACAGAAGTGCGGAGAATGATAACCTGGATAAAACCATCCAGTGGAAACAGATCCGTACCGGGTATATTACGGACAGTTTCTCTGATTTCAGTTCCAACACCGTAGAAAAATCCGCAATCACCAGAACAGCAATAGACAGCAGCACCTATACAGCCCAGGAAGGCAAACTTTTTACACAGGAATTTATTCATAAAGGACAGTCGTTTCTGGGATATGTAGAATGTGATGATTCATTCAAATCCATCATTATGCAGCTGTTTGATGACAAAGTCATAAGGCTTGGCCGCAGCCGCGGATCGGAATTCGGACGTGCACAAATAAAGATGATTGAGGCAAAGGATATCAGCAGTAATTATTCACCTGTACCTGATTCCAAGCATTTGTTTATATGGTGTATAAGCAATATCGAATTCTATGATACAGAGTACGGTATCCCTACAGCAGTTCCTAGAGCAGACAATATCATTGGTATGCAAATCAAAGCTGAATTCAATGCATCCCGTTCTTTCATCAGAACAGAAAATGTTCGCAACTTCAATAGAAAAAGGGGAGGATTCGACGGTGAAAAAATACTTGTCAAAGCTGGAAGTATTATCTGTTTCGATCTGGGATCTCCACTTTCTAAAGAAGATTTGATCAAAATTCAACAAAATGGAATCGGTCTCAACAGACAGCAGGGCTATGGGGAGATAATAGTCAACCCAGACTGGATTAACAAAGTTGATTTAGCGAATGCACAATTTGAAACTCCGATAGCCGTACCAAAGAAAATTCTTGAAATTACTTATTCTAAACCAGGAACAGAATCAAGGCTCTATTCCTGGCTGATGGAACAGTACAAGAAGCTTAACTATGATCTGGCGGATAAAGTGGATTGTATGTATAAGCATATCATTGATCTTTATTTAGATTGCAGGGCATACTCTACAGAAATTCCTGATACCTGTCAGATGGGACCATCGACTACACAGTGGCGAATTTTGAGTAATTTGTTAAAGACAACCAAAAGAGATATTAATAAATTTCAACAAAAAATGTACACAGTTATTGATAACATAAGTAATGATCCGATAGGTTGGGGAGTAAAGCATTCATACAATGATTTTACTGAAACGTTTAACTGTGCTTTCCGTCGTATAGTGGAAGATACACTAAAGGATATTCCTAATGAATCAGTCAGTGATTTTTATTCCCTGCTGTTTGAAAAAATTCATAAAGGTCCAGATCTTTCTGTCAGATCATGTTTATACAGAGCTAAAGAACAATAAGGAGAATTAATATGTCAGCAATAATTTTGTCGAGATTTATGATTGAACTTACTTCTCCCTTATCAATAAATTCCAGTGACCGCGAACTGCTCCTTGACAACAAGCTGGCCAGGGACTGGAATGGATTGCCGTACATACCTGGTACATCGATTACCGGGGTATTAAGATCTCTCATTTCAACACTTGAACCTGAATTAAATGAAGATAAATGGTTTGGCTGTACTTCTTCTGAAAACGGTAATAGCGCAGGTTCTGCCTCTCAAATCGTTATAACCGACGGACTTGCTTTAAATTCCCATTCTCAACTGTTATCTGAACCACTCATCATGCAGAATGAGATCGTGAATGATCCTCTTTATTCAATTTACATGAATAATTATTTCAGAGATCGAACCAGGATTAACCTCAGGGGAGTATCCTCCAACAGAGCAAAATTTGATGTTCTGTATCTTCCTGCCGGTGCAAGATTTGTTTTTGACGTATATGCAATTCTTAACGATGAAGAAACCGTTGAAAGTGATAAAAAAATATTTGACAGGATCCTGGCCTATATGGGCAACAACGGATTTACACTCGGCAGCGGCAAAAACAACGGTTTCGGTCGATTTGTAGTTAAGGGGTCATACTATAAACAGGTTGATTTATCAGATATGTCGTCTTCGATAAAGGTTATTCGCGATTTTACAGAGAACAGAATTGTTCCACTTTGCAAAGATCCTTATTTCAGTTCAAACTCCGAAGACGCTCCTATCGACAAATATGAGAAACTGTTCAGTTTCAAGGTAAAAGTTAACGGTTCGTGGAAATTCGGCAAAGGTGATTACTCTGCAAATATTAAAGATAAAGACAAACAGGATAACAGCAAAACTGATTTTTCAATGAGTGATGAAAAAATTGTGTGGAATAACAATGTTTTTGAAAGTGAAGGCTTAACAAGAAATTTAGTACTTACAGGCAGTGCTCTTAAGGGACTTATTGCTCACAGAATTGATTATCACCTGCGCCGCCTTAACAGAGAATTTGCCGGCTCAGTGAAATTAGATGATGATGGAAATATTTCATATTCATCAGAACTGTTATCTATACTCGGTAAAGTTGATTCAAATAACAACAGCGCGGAAGCTGGTAAAATTATTATGATTGATCAGCCGGTTAATTATGAGCAGAAGAACGTAATTAAACGTACTCATAACAAAATTGACAGGTTTACCGGCGGAGTAATCAACGGAGCTCTTTTTACAGAGGAAAGAATCTATGATCCGTCATTTTCAATTGAAATGCTCATTGACAGGAATGCTTTGAATACTCTCAATGATAACCTTAAAAAAGCAATTTGTTGCACAGTTGAAGATATTAAGCTTGGAACATTACCGCTATGTTCATCCAGTTCCAGATCAAGCTGTAGCGTTGAAATCTCCCCTGATACTGAATTTATAAATCAGGCATTGTATGAACAGGCGCAAAAACAGGAATAATGGAGGAGGCTTATTATGGATTATTTAAATTATAACAACATTCGCGAAGAGCAAAATAAATCTCTGCCAGAATTTTATGCCGGTAATTTAGAGTGCTCGTCAGAAATTTCAGAGCTGGGCAAAATTTCAGATAAACTTATTTCTATCAGCAAAAATAACGATTACTGGATTATGTATGCGGATAGAATCGCTATTAATGAAGAAATTAATGATGAAGGCAGTCTGTCCAAAATGCTTGAGGCTGAATTTAGAGAAAATGAAAACACCACAATAAAGATAAAACTTTTGTCCGGAACAAAATATTTAATTACTACTTATTTTGATTCAAATAAGCATGAAGTTGCGAATCTTTCAGATAGTAAAAATGAAATAGAGAATTCGAAATATAACCTCTACTATGAAATCAATCTGGATCTAAGACAGGATCTGCAACGTAACAACAGTAACAATTGTTATGCCAGATACAAAATTTGGTTCAAGCAGGATAACAGTTGCTGGAAAGCTTTCGCGCAACAGTTTATCGGTTTCGGAAATGGGAATGGAGATTAGGAGAGAATATGAGCTTCAATGAAAGAAATAAAAGTAGCAAAATTGTTGTACCATACAATTTTATTCCTATCAGCCGTTGGATTTTTGAGCCTTCATGGGCATATAACGTTTCCCACGATCTTCCGTTTGAAGATGGTTTATCAGGAAAAATCAATATCACATTAAAGAATATTACACATTTGTGCATCGGAAGCAGTTCGGATGGCTGTTTAAAATGGGAAAGGCATCCTTCTTCAGGGCAGTTTGTGATTCCCGGTTCATCTTTAAAAGGCCTGGTTAGAAACATTCTGTCAATTGTCTCATTCGGTAAATTCAATGTTTTCAATGATCGCACCTATTCCTATAGAGAAATCAAAAAAGGTAAGGATTATATGAATGAATATGATTCATACCTTAATAACGGTAAGGTTCAAACCGGTTTCCTCAAGTTCGATTCTAAAAATAAAGAATGGATTTTTACTCCTGCAAAATGTGCAGTAGTCGAGAACAGTACTATCAATAAGTTACTCAATAAAAATATAAAAAATGATTTATCTGCAAT
>CACWIL010000093.1 GCA_902760905.1 uncultured bacterium | reverse complement strand
AAGAAATCTGCCGGAAATTGAAGCACTCGTAAAAAGACTTCACGAAATTGTAGTAGAGGATGAACGCAAAAATCCTGAACATCCTGTTTCAATTGGTATAATATCGCCATTCAGAGCACAGGTAGAGCAGCTTAAAATATCTGTTGCAAGAGTTCTTACCGAACATATGATAGAAAAACACCAGATAGAAATCGGTACCGCTCATACTTTCCAGGGTGATGAAAGAGATATTATTCTTATATCCTGGGCTTATGCAAATAACAGTTTCCCTCAGAGTTTAATATTCCTTCAAAAGCCAAATTTATTTAACGTAGCAATTACACGTGCACGTTATCAGATGATTAACTTTATATCAAAAGACCCAAGAGAACTCCCGGAAGGTATTTTGAGAAGTTATCTCGGATTCTGTTCAGAATACGAAAACAGATACTCACTATCAAAATCAGATGAGTTTGATGAAAATATTTATAAAAACTCTTTTGAAAAAGAAGTAGCAGATGCATTCAGACAAATAGGACACAAGGTTGTCTGCGGAACGGAAATAGCTGGTCTGAGTGTTGACTTGCTTGTTGATGACAAGTTTGTTATTGAGTGTGACGGTGTTGAAGATAAAACAATAAGCAGAGTGTCAAATATGAAAAAACAAACAATAATAGAACGCTCAGGCTTAAAGGTTTCAAGAATATCCGCAAGAGAATGGCAATATTCACCAAAAGCATGTATTGACAGGATTATAAACAGTAATTTATAAATAAAAAACCTCTCGTATTGTCGAGAGGTTTTTTGCATATAAAAAGCCCGCAATCTGTATGGGACAAACTACGGACTCTTTGAGGAGAGAGGAGTAGTAATTAAACTTATGTTTTCCCTTTTCCCTGTCTCCAATATTTTTTTAATGACTTATTATTAATAGTCAAGGAATTTGCTTTATTTTAATCCCTTAAATATATAAAAATTTTTTATACTTAAAAATTGCCTGATAATATGTAAATGTAAATAAAATGTTACAAAAAAACAAAATATATAAATAGTATTGTCCCGGCATAATATAAATTATTAAAGTTATTAAATGATAGCCAAACATTTTTTTTAATACTAGAATGTATTTATGGATATAAGTGTAAAACAGACTCAGAAAGCTATAATTTGGTTGTGTATGGCGCATTTTGTATGCGACATTTATACCGGCTTTTTAAATCCTATTATGCCTTTTATTGCAGCTAAGCTTGGATTTTCAATGGCAGTTGCCGCTGTTATTATCAGCGTTTCTCATATATGTTCATCAATGCTCCAGCCAATATTCGGTTTTTTTGCGGATAATATTCTGCACAGATTCTTTATTTTTTGGGGATTAATTCTTGTATCAACTTTTATACCGTTAACTCCAAATGCACCAAATATCGTAGTATTGTTAATATTTATGATACTGGGCAGTCTGGGCGGAAGTTTTTTTCACCCTCAGTCTATTGGTTTTGTTAATAAATTTTCTTCAATTAACGGTCAAAATCCTTCAGGAAATATGGGAATTTTTATAAGTTTAGGTTCTCTGGGGTTTGCTTTAGGACCGCTTATTGCAGCTCTAATTACACAGGTTTTGGGGCTCGGTGTAATATCCTGGACTTCTCTTTTAGGATTATCGTTAGCATCTGTAATGTTCCTGTTTGTTCCAAAATTGTCTGTAATTGAGAAAAAACCTGAACACAAAGAGTTCATAAGAACATTTAAAGAGATTTTTAAATGCTCGCAGATGAATCTTTTGATGTTAATTGCAATGATGAAAACTCTTGTTGTAAACAGCTGCAGTATTTTGCTTCCTTTTTTGTGGAAAGGAATGGGGCATACTCCGTTTTATATCGGGGCAGCATTATTCTTATTCGTTTTTATGGGTGCGTTAGGCTCTTTTTTAAGTTCTAAACTGGAAAATATTACAGGCTCAAAATTTATAATCTATTTTTCAATGTGGGCAACATTCCCGATGCTGTTAGTTTTTGCTTTTACTTATAAATCGTATCCGCTGCTTTCAATGTTAATATTTGCAATTATAGGTTTTACAACAATGCTTGCTCAGCCTGTTATTATGGTTTGGGCGCAAAGAACTTTGCCTGAGTACAAAAGTATTGTTGCAGGATTTATCAACGGATTTTGCTGGGGCGTAATTGCTCTATGTATTTCTGTTATAGGAGCTGTTGCCCAAAAATTCGGTATAATAACCGTT
The DNA here is from genome assembly GCA_902760905.1 of uncultured bacterium. Lineage (GTDB taxonomy): Bacteria > Cyanobacteriota > Vampirovibrionia > Gastranaerophilales > Gastranaerophilaceae > CAG-196. The sequence goes on along the minus strand of CACWIL010000093.1, from coordinate 8,751 downwards.
CTTGTAACTCTAAGTATTATACCTGCTATTAGTTCTTATTGTGTAAAATATTTAAAAGAAGAAGTAAAAGCAGACTAATAAAAGCTATTTGTTTTGTTCATCTTTTATTCTGCTTTGTTTAAGGTAATTGTTTATATCAGAAGATATTGAAATGTTTTGGAGCATAATGTTATACTTCTTTAAATCCGCAATATTAGCAGATTCTTCCAAAAGGTTCCGGTGTGTACCTATTTGCAGTCTTTGTTCCTGAACTGTATCAGGTGAATTTTTTGAATCAATTTTTCTGATTACAGCATCTAAATCCGTCGAAGTCTGAACTCCGCGCTGAGCGGCAAGTTTTTTTACCGCAGTTCCCGGAGTGATTCTGTAAAGCCATTGCAGAGAGTATTTATCGTTTTCTGAAAGTGATGCAATTCCGTATTGGTGGGGAGTGTACATAATGTCCTGTTGATAAGGACTATGCCCAAGACCAAGAGCGTGTCCTACTTCATGCAAAATTGTATGATAAACTTCAGTGTCACTGTCATACTGTTTGTGAATACGACCGTCTGTCAGTCCGATTGATACTTCTGCTCCGTAAAGAACTTTTGTATTTGGTTCCCAGTTAAACTGACAGTGTCCGAGAGCTTTTCTGTCAACCCTTCTCCAGACAACATTTATGTGTGAATCATAATAAGAACTTGTTGTGTGAAAATGAAGTTTTCCTCCTGATGCTGCTGTCCAGACATTAAAAGCATCCATAACCATTTTCCTGAACTTGTTATCTTCGCCATTTTTTGTATAAAAATTCATAGGAGCTATATATACTTTTAATGTGCTTGTGCTCCATCTTGAAACTATACCGTCACGAATGCTGTTATTAAGATACGTGTATTTTTGCATATTATAAGTATATAATATTTTGAAGTTAAAAGTCTAGCACGATTTAGAAGTTTATTTTTAGTAATTCTAAATACAATGTAACGGTAAAATATTGTCATTCTGAACCCAATAATAATTTGGGGGTGAAGAATCGCTATAACTTATATTTTAAAGAGATTCTTCGGGATTAAACAGCTATTCCCTCAGAATGACCAGAATAGTATATAATTCTCTTATTTTTTACGGGTTTTTAACAAAATTTAATTAAATTGTATTATATTTACCCCTGTTTGTGTAATAATAGAGGGGTAAATATAAATAGAAAGAAGGATGATTATGTCAGAAGTAAGAGTTAGAATTGCGCCGTCACCCAGCGGAAACCTGCATATCGGTACTGCAAGAACGGCTTTGTTTAATTATTTATTTGCAAAGAAAAACAACGGTAAGTTTGTTTTAAGAATAGAAGATACTGATGCAGAAAGAACTTCTCAGGAATATGTTGATAATATTTTTGATTCACTAAAAGCTTTGGGCTTAAATTGGGATGAAGGTCCTGATGTTGGCGGTGACTTTGGTCCATATACACAATCACAAAGATTTGATATCTACCCTAAATACGTACAGCAGCTTTTAGACAGCGGGTTTGCTTATGAATGCTTCTGTACTCCTGAAGAACTGGAAGCAGAAAAAGAAGAAGCAACTGCTGCAAAAAAAGCTTACGTTTATTCTAAAAAATGTGAAAACTTAACAGAAGAAGAAAAAGCAAAATTAAGAGCAGAAGGCAGAAAACCTGCTATCAGATTTAATATAGCAAAGGCTCAAAAGGCTTTCCACGATTCTTCAATTCTGGAATTTGATGATTTGGTAAAAGGTAAATTACACGTTGATACAAACCTTATCGGTGATTTTGTAATTATGAAGTCAAACGGTGCTCCGACTTACAATTTTGCGGTTGTAATTGATGACGCTTTAATGAAAATATCCCATGTTATAAGAGGTGAAGACCATATTTCTAATACTTATAAACAAATTCTTATATTTGAAGCATTAGGTTTTGAAGTTCCGAGATTTGGTCATCTGGGTATGATACTTGCACCAGACAGAAGCAAACTTTCAAAAAGACATGGAGCAACTGCAGTTTCAGACTTCGTTAAAGAAGGTTATCTGACAGATGCACTGATTAACTTTGTTGCTCTATTAGGCTGGGCTCCTTCTGACGGACAGGAAATTAAGTCTGTTGATGAAATTGCTCAGGACTTTAGGATTGGTGAAATATCTTCATCTAACTCAATTTTTGAATATGACAAATTGAAATGGATGAATAGCCACTATATCAAGATGTTACCGATAGAAGAACTAAAAGAAAGGCTTAAACCGTATTTAACTATGTATAATCTCGAAGAACTTGGTGATGCTAATTATACAAAAATGGTTGAGCTTACAAGAGAACCTTTAACGCTTCTTTCTGATATCACAGATGCAGTTCCTTACTTCTTCGGAAAAGATGTAAAGATTGACCCTGAAACTCAGACAGGAACTCTTGATACAGAAGTTGCCCAGAGAGTTCTCGTTGATTTTGTTAATAAAGCAAAAGACTGGGAATGGACTGAAGAAAATCTTCATGAAAAACTAGCTGATTTCCGTGCTTACTGGAAAGAAAAAGACGGTATCAAACCAAAAGTAACTATGTGGGCTGTAAGAGCTGCTATTACAGGCAGAACATGCGGTGCCGATATGGTTGGTATATTGGAAATCTTAGGTAAAGAAACATCTTTATACAGAGCTGAAAAAGCAATCAAGGTTTCTGTATAGGATAAGGCAATAAGTCTATAAGTAAATAAGTAAATAAGGCATTAAGAATTTCATTTTCTTAGTGTCTTATTTTTTTTAAGTAACTATATACTATTTTACAGTTAATGGTGTTACATTTTCGTCATTCTTATGGATATAATATTTTAATCCCGAATAATCTCTAAAATTTATAAGTTATGGCGATTCTTCACCCCTAAATTATTATTGGGTTCAGAATGACAGAATTTAACTGTAACATTTTATATAAATACCTTTTTATATTTAACAATTTTATCTTTTCAGCTGAACAAAATCCGGAACCTGATTTTTTGCATTTCTCATTTGCATATACTGAGTTTTTAATTGTTCTTTTTCTTCAGGTGTAGAATTTTTTGCTTTTTCGTCCAATTGAGTATATAATTCTCTTTCAGCTTCGTTAGCTTTTATATAAACATCCATTTCTTTTGATTTTTTGAACGTATTAACTTTGCTGTTGTATGCGATTTTAGGCGCATTAAATTTCTTTGAATATTCTATGAGTTCATCAATTAAAAAATCACCGTCTTCAACAACTTCTGCAAGCAAATATCCTCCCATAACAAGTCCGCCGACAAAGGTTGTTTTAATCAGGTTCATGACTTCACCTTTTCTTGAAATGGGGTTATCGTCACCCAGTTGCGCAGGCTGATTAGGTTTGGATTTTTGTCGAAAAGCCTGTGTGTTGAACGAGATATTATTAATTTTTGGACTGATAGTTAACACTTTTTACCTGTATTTTTGAGCTTTATATTATTATATTTATCCCTACTTCTGTCCCTGCCTCTATACACCTTTAATCATCATTCCATTACCGTTGTCTGCCATTTTTACGGTTGCGTAATGGTTAATTTTATCATCCAGAGAAACTTTATTATCTTTTATTTCAGAGTCGATACCTTCATAAATGTTTGATTGTGCAGACTTTTGTCTTGCAAAAACATCCATCTCTTTTTCCCGGGCGTATGCGTTAACTTTTGTATTATATAATTTTGATGGCAGGCTTAATCCTAAGGTTATTAAAGCAGCTGCTGTACCGATTAATATAGGATAAGCCTTATTTGCTTTAATTTTGTCAAAGCAAGTTGACAAACCGCCGACAATTCCGCCAACGAGAACGCTTCCACCAACAGAACCTAAAATTGCCAAATTGCGTTCAGAACTTCTGCTAATCGGGTTTTCATATTCTTCTTTTGATTTAAAATTTGTTTGATATCTTACCGGAACAGAGTTAAATCCTATCGGTTGAATAGCCATACGACCTCCTATTTTAATTGCTTACGTCCATAGTAAAAACTGTGAAGAAAAAGAATTGCGTTTTTATTGATTATTATGAAGTTTTGTAAAGGGGCTAACCGCCATGTCTTCCGATTTTTAAATCGCCGTTTTTTATTCTCATATATCTTGTACATTGTTTTACTCTGTCATATCCTAGTAAAATTCCTAAAATAAAATCTTCTTCCGCTGTATGTTCGGAAAGATTAGGATTAAGCGTTTTAATTACATCTACGCATTCATCAGCACCAAAATATACATTTATATTTTTTCCGTTAACTTCATCTATTTTATATGCAATATTTTCTTTTTCCAACCGTTCTTTGATAGCGTCTTTGTATTCTGCTTTTTCTGTTGTAAGGATTAAATTACGTATTCCTTTTTTGTATTCATATACGTGATGATAAAAAACTCTGAGATCAGATGCCATTTTTCTGTTAATGCCACCCTGAAAAGTTGTACTATTGTTTTGTTTCTGTGATTGGATTCTTGTAACTTTATTTATATTTATCCCTGATATACTGTAGATTTTCATTCTGTATCCTTTTATAAAACGACTTTTGTGTACTCCCTCTCCGATTTGGGAGAGGGAGTAGGTGGGAAATAATTATTTACCCCTAATACATTCTCACCAGTTTTCTTACTTCAGTCAGAACTTTTTGAGCTTCTCTTCTCGCTTTTTCTGAACCTTCTCTGATAATCTTTTCAACGAGTTCAGGGTGTTGCTCATAATGTGTTCTGCGTTCACGAATTTCTTTCATACGTTCGTTAATTTTTGCACCGAGTTTACGCTTGCAGTCTGCACAGCCGCGCAGCCCTTTTTCGCATTCACACCTTACTGTTTCAATCTCATTTTCCTCGCCAAATATTTTCCAGTATTTGAACGCTACTTCGCATTCATCAGGGTGTCCCGGGTCATCTTTTCTCATACGGCTTCTGTCTGTAATTGCTATCATAACTTTTTTTGCTGTGACTTCAGCTGAGTCTGATATTTTAATATCATTATTAAAAGATTTTCCCATTTTGTTACCGTCTAATCCGCAAATGAGTGAACAGTTATTTAATTTTGGCTGAGGTTCATTGAAGAAGTCTGTGTTATAAACATTGTTAAATCTTCTTACGATATCTCTTGAAAGTTCAACGTGCGCAACCTGGTCAATCCCAACCGGAACAAGATCTGCATTGAAAGTCAGAATATCTGCCGTCATTAACACAGGGTATCCCATTAAACCGTAGTTTATTTGAGATGCCATGCCTTCTTTTGATTTGAGTATTTTAGCCATATCTTTTAAGGTTGGATCGCGCTCTACCCAGTTCTGAGGAGTTATCATACTCAAATAAATATGCAGCTCAGCTGTTTCAGGAACTAATGACTGAACATAGATTGTTGATTTATCAGGATCTATTCCGCAGGCAAGCCAGTCCATAACAACATCTAATATGTCCTGCCTTAAATTCTCTGTTTTATCATATTTTGTTGTGAGAGCGTGCCAGTCTGCGACCGAAAAATAGCAGTCATATTCTTCCTGAAGTTTAACCCAATTATCAATAACTCCTAAATAATGACCTAAATGTAATTTCCCGGTAGGGCGCATTCCTGACATAATTTTTTGTTTCATAATTATTATTATCCTTTACATACTAGTTGCTGATTTTTACTACTTCAATTTCTCCGGGAGTAAGCTCCGTTGTTAATTTTCTTTTATGAATTTTAAGACTTCCGTCACCATGAATTATATCGACTTTGTCTTTTTTGCTTAATTTTGGAATTTTTATCCTAACATCTTTTTTTGTATTTTTAAAGTCTAAATTCCCGAGAACAATAAGTCTTTCAGGATATTTATTTTTTTCACTTATCATATATGCAAAAATTCTCTCATCATCTGTTTTTAACGGAGTAAATATTCCGCTTGTAATCAAATCAATATTTTCCGAACGGAATTTATAGGCATCTTTAATATTAGAAAGTATTCTCTTGTTTATGCCTTTTGCTCCGCCTTTTGGACATCTAGAAAAATTAAATATATCCAGTTTTCCTCTGTGTACAAAATACGTATCATCATCTGTATCTGTTTGTTTAGCTTTACCGTTTGCCCATGGGTAAATATATTCATCTCCGTACGGGAATCCGTCAATAAAGTACGGATTGTACGGGAGTGTTGCTTCAAGCCATGCTATCATAACTGAGAAGTTCTCTCCGTGCAGAATTACCGGGCTTACTTCGTCATGAGTTGTAAAGCTCATTATTACACTTTTAGGTTCTGCATATGATTTTAAAAGTTTATTATTAAATTTCAGATGTTCAATAAACTCGTTTGCGTTCCAGTCTTTGAAATTAAAGAAACTTCCGTAATACCCGTCAAAACCTGCTTTTAATAATTCATCATACGGTGTAAATTCTGCATATTTACTCGGAGGCTCTCTCCAGGAATCCGAAGCTTCCGCTAAAAACATAAACTCCTTGTCTTGTGCTCTTGTATACCTGATTATCTCTTCCCAAAATTTTGAAGGCTTTATTGTTGCAACATCAGCCCGAATTCCGTCAGCACCGAGTTCAAGAACCATGTCTATAAATTTTTTGTGTGCATCAAGAACATCCTGATTCAGTTTATTGTTATTTCCGGTATTTAGTAATCTTACATCAGTCCAGTCGGTGGGAACGATGGAAATATTTTTATTATCTTTAATGAACAATTCAGGCTGCATTAAAAATAAATCATAAGAACCGCAGCTTGGTAAATCTATTATTACTTTTATACCTCTTTTGTGACATTCGTCAATAAACTTTTTTGCCTGTTCTTTGGGAGGCAAATTTGAATTTTTGTCTATCAACTGTTCGTTTATGGTTGTAAAATCAGAAATTGCATACAAAGAACCTGCTGAACCAAGTGCTTTTAGCTTGCCGACTGGAGTAATCGGCAGCAAATGTAATGTATTAATGCCTAAACTTTTAATTTCATCAAGTCTTTCAATTGCATTAATAAAATTACCGCGTTCTTCATTTTCATCAATTATTTCATTTCCGTTCAGATCCTGTGCATTAAATGTTCTTATGTTAACACCCATAATGTTTGTCTGGTTATTAAGAAATAAAGTCCTTAAATTATTATTTTCACCGGCAAAACATGTTCCTGCTAAAGCAGTAAAAAGTGTTAAAGCTATAAAAACTTGTTTTTTCATTTTGCTCCTCATTTATAAACTATTATAATTTTAACAAATAAATGAGATTTATGCTAATTTTTGAAGATTTAAAATTCTTTTTTGTCTGCATAAAAAATTTTAGATTGTATAATATAAAGAGTTTGCGGAAAAATTAAAATTTTTCCTGCAAACTCTGGGGAACGGTTTTGATTTAGGCTACGTGCTATCCCGCACCTAGCCTAAATCTCACACACCTAAGGTCGGATTTGAAAAAGTCTGAAAAATGACAATTTTTCGACTTTTTCAAATCCTCTAAAGGTAATATTATTTTATTACTTATTTGTAAGCTGAAAATAATATGAAAATGATACAATAATCAAAAAGGGTTTAGAAATGAGTTTTGTACAAAAAACAGGTGTAATTGGTACCGCTTTGCTTGGTATTGTTGCTTTATCTTCCTGTGTTGGCAGTACAAAAAATATTGATAATAATAGAGCAATGTTAACAAAGAATATAAATTATGACAGTGCAGCTAAGATAAAAGGTATGCAGGACAAAGTATATGCCCAAGCTGCTATGCAGATAAATAAATCAAAAGATTCATCAGATAGTATTCCCGTTAAAACAGCTACTTATGCTGATAAATCCACAAAAATAACCAAATCTAAATACCTGGAACAATCATTAAATTTAGCTGACTTAATAAGTGATTTTATAAGAAGTGACAGCGAAGATTATTTAGAAGAAAATAATTCCAGTAATGATTAGTTTAATTACTCTTTAATTTGAAAAACGCACTTTGTACAATGGGCTTTTGGCTGTAAAACCAAATTATCATCTAAATCATACATTTTTGCAATTCTTGTAATAAGCGGTTCACCGCACATAGGACAACGCAGATCTGTTTTGTGATTAAGAATTTGAGCTTTTAAATTATCAATTACGTCATCAGAGATCTCTTGAAATTCGTAGATTCTTTCGTGCTCCTTTAGCTCTTTAGGTGATATTTTTAAAACCCTGGCAATTTGCTGGCGCTGAGTAACAGATAAGAATAATTCTTTGCCTGCTTCTATATCTTCTAATATTTCTAATTTAATATTAGTTTTATTTGCAAGTCCCGTAATTGATAAACCTGCATTTTCTCTCTTTTTTATAATAAATTCTGCTAAACTTTCCATAATATATTTATATGATAAGAAATAATAATGAACATGTAAAGAGTTTACATAAGTATACGATGAATGTAGTACGTTGTTTATGCATGAAAATAAATAAATTTTGGAGCATGTATTTTTTATACGTGCTTTTATATCTGAAAATAAAGTATGTAAAATCCGGTTACAGAGTTATTTTAGCCTTTTATAAACTTTTATTAAATATATTAAAAATTTCGCTTGACTTTAAAAATTTTTACATGTATAATAGATAATGCGCGTTGAAATGATGCGTAAAGAAAATATTTTACACTTAGGTGCCAACGGTAGCCATTGAAAAATGGAAGGACACCACTGAAAAGCCGAAATATAATACTAGCACTTTAAAAGATTTATTAATATCACGATGTAACGAAATGTAAAAATAGTTTTAAATCTATGTTGATTTCTGACATTGAAGATATAAGATAAAGAATGTGGGTTGAAAGCCCCT